>NZ_JBFAPH010000304.1:0-7662 GCF_040675635.1 Streptomyces sp. NPDC049577 | reverse complement strand
GCCCGTCGGGCGGGGTGAGGTCGTCGCTGGGGTCCTCGGCCAGATGACGCTCGATCTCCTCGGGCGTCGAAGTCCGGCCCCGGTGGAGCTCGTACCAGCGGTCCGCGACGTCGACGAGGTACGCGCGCAGGAGTTCGGCCGCCTCCGGGGTGTTCACGGAGAGCGGGGCGGTGGTCCACATGATCGAAACCCTAATGGGGGCGGGCCATTGGGGGGAGAGGCGTTGGAATCCGGCCATGTGTGGGAGGTTGTCAGGTGACCTGGGAGTGACCTGCGTCTCATCCCCAGGACTCAGTAAGGTCTCAAACGGCTCTACGAGGGTGACCGAGCTGGGCGACGGGAGGAGCGGCTGACCGTGGCGGAAGCAGACCGGGGCGGACTGGTGAGTCCGCCGAGGGCGGGCTCGCGGACCGGCATGACCCTGGGAGCGCTGTGGCTCCTCGCCGGGCTGCTGGCCGCGCGTCAGGCGGCGGCGGTGCTGCGGCTGCCGCCCGAGCGGCGCTTCAGCGACCTCGAGCGCTGGATCGGTGACAACGGCGTCCTGCACGTCGGCGGCTCGCTCTACGGCGGCACGGACAAGTTCACCGGCACACCCTTCGCCGGCCTCGTCCTGAAGCCGTTGACCAAGGCCGCCGAGCAGGGGCTGGGCATCGGCTGGACCTTCGGCACGCTGCTGCTCGTCGTGGCGGTCGCGCTGGTCGCCGCCCGGGCACTGCCCGGCGTGGTCTCCCCGCGCACCGATCTGCTCGCGGCGCCGGTCGCCATCATCCTGGCCGTCCTCTCGCTGCCCGTCCGCAATACCTTCACCCTCGGCCAGACCAGCATCCTGCCGGTGCTGCTGGTCCTGCTCGGCTGCTGTCTGCCGCGCCTGGCGCGCGGCGACGGGCGGGCGAGCGGCGTCCTCGTCGGCGTCGCGGCGGCCCTCCAGCCCGCCGTACTGCTCCTCACCCCGGTGCTGTGGCTGTCCGGCCGCCGGCGCGCGGCACTCACCACGGGCGTCACCTTCGCGACGTGCACGGCACTCGTCTGGGTGGTCATGGCCGACGACTCATGGACGTACTGGGCGCACCACATCGCCGGTGCGGGCCTCGGCGAGAAGCCGGCCGGCCTCGCCAACCAGTCCCTGCACGGCCTGCTGCTGCGCGTGGGCCTGCGCGGCCCGCTGGAGCTCACGCTGTACGGGCTGCTGGCCGCGGTCGTCCTGGTGCTCGGCCTGCGCAGGGCCGTGCGCTACGCCCGCGACGGGCAGCCGCTGCTGGCCACGGCCATCACCGGCTGCGTCGCGGTCGCCGTCTCGCCCACCGCCTGGCAGCACCAGCAACTGTGGATCCTGCTCGCCGTCGTCGGCCGGGTCGGCAGGCGGCGCGCGGACCGGCTGATGTGGCCCGTGCTGGTGGTGCTCGTGATGACGCTGCCCAGCGCGATCCTGGTGGCGCCGAACCCGGTCCTCGGTCCGCTCGGCCAGAACGCGCCGCTGCTCGCCGCCCTCGCGGCGGCCTGCGCGATGCCGTTCCTCTCCCGGCGGTCGGAGGTGTGGGACCGGCCCGTTCCGTCACCGGTGGCCGAGCCGCAGCCCGGCCGGTTCTCGTGGGTGCCGCTGCTCGGCTTCTGGAAGCGGCCGCTCAACCGGCCGAACCTGGTGCTGGAGCTGATGCTGATACGGGTCGGCTACTGGGTCTACTCCTACATCCGGGCCGGCGCTCCGGACTCCCGCACCCTCGCGGAGTCGCACGGCCGGCAGATCCTGGGCGCCGAGGAATTCCTGCACCTGGACGTCGAGCACGGCTTCAACCACTTCGTGGCCGACCGGGCCTGGCTCGCCGGCAGCATGGACTACTACTACGGCACCTTCCATTTCCTGGTGCCGCTGTGTCTGCTGGGCTTCCTCTACCTGCGCCGCCCGGCCACGTACCGGTGGGCCCGCACGGCGCTGTCCCTGGCGACGCTGATGGCGCTCGCCGGCTTCTGGCTCTACCCGCTGGCCCCGCCGCGGCTGATGCCGGGCCATGGCTTCATCGACACCGCCAACGGCCCGCAGGACCTGGCCAACCCCGACTTCGGGGCGCTGACGGACCTGTCGAACCAGTACGCGGCGATGCCGTCGCTGCACATCGGCTGGTCGCTGTGGTGCGGCGTCGTCATCGCGGTGGTCGCGCCGAAGCTGTGGATGAAGTGCCTCGGCATGCTCTATCCGCTGCTGACCCTCTCGGTCATCATCGGCACCGCGAACCACTACCTGCTGGACGCGCTCGGCGGCGCGCTGGTCGTCGCCTCCGGCTTCGCCCTCCAGTACGCGCTGGCCGGCCCGGGCCGGCAGGCGCTCGCGCAGATCCCGGGGGCGCGCGGCGAGAGCGACGTGCGCGCGGCGGAACCGGCCCGCGCGGGCGGCTGACGAGGGGGCGCGCACGCGCCCCCTCGCGCGCTCTCGCTTTCGCGCGCTCCCCCTCAGCCGCCGACGGTGATCTGGGAGGCGGGGTCGGTCTGGTCCGTCACGTCGTAGACGGCGTTGAACAGGGACGTCTTGGCGCTGGTCGGACAGCCGAAGCCGCCCTCGGACCGCACGGGCACGGCCGCGTCCGTGACCGTGATCTGCGAGGGGGCGCCGTTGGTGAAGACGGCGGGGAACGTCGCGGCCTCCGTGGGCGCCGCGGTGACGGTGCAGGTGGCCAGCCCGGTCGTCTTCAGCACGAGCCCGCCGACGGGCACGGTGAGCGAGGCCGTGATGGGCGAGCCGTTCTGCATGGACACCTGCCAGTTGCCCGAGGTGACGACGGAGACCCGGACGCCCGGCAGGCTCGCGGTGCAGTTGGAGTACGTGGGCGCGTTGATGGGGCTGGCCACCGGCCCGGCCGGGTTGCTGTTGCCGGGCGCCTCGGGCACCACGTTGTTTCCGTTGCCCGGCTGCGAACTGGAGACCTTGCAGGTGACGGTGACCGAGCCCGCCTTGAAGGTGGCGCTGCCGTTGAGCACGGCCGCGAAGGAGTGCCCCGCCGGCTGAACCGTCGTCGGACCGGGCTCGGCGGCGACGCCGGCCCCGCCGAGGGCGAGCCCGCCGGCGACGGCGAGCGCGGCGCCCGTGGCGAGGAGCGCGGGCAGGGGCAGCGGTCGGCGAGTGGACATGGGGGTCTCCTTGAGTGGGAGGGGGAGGGTGGTGCGGCGTGCGCTAGGTGGTGCCGTGCTGGGCGGCGTCGTCGGTGCCCGTCTCCGTCTCCGGTGCCGTTTCCGGCATCGCGCCGGTCTCCGCACCCGCCACCGGCGCGGCCGGCAGCGGTTGCCAGGCGAAGGTCATGGCGCCGCCGAGGATGCCCAGGATCGTGCCGAACAGGAATCCGCCGAGGTTGGACAGGACCAGCGCGGCGGCCGCGATGAGGACCGTCACCACCCCGGCCAGGGCGCGGAACTGGGGGGCGAACCAGGCGCTCAGCCCCATGACGATCATGATCAGGCCCATGAGGACCGACGGGATGCCCGCGATCCCCTGCGCCAGCATGATCCTCAGGGGGGCCAGCGGAATGGCGCAGATCTCGGCCCCGGCGAGGACGGTGACGAGGCCGCCCCAGAAGGGGCGGCTCCTGCGCCACCGCCGCCAGGCGGCCCAGGGCCGGCGACGGGGACGGGCGGGCGCCGCGGTGCCGCCCGCCGCGTCAGAAGCACTCATGCTTGCCGAGGCTGATCTTCATGTCGAGGCCGGCGAGCTTGAAGGTGCCGGCGTTGGTCGCCCAGGCCACCTGGTGCAGATCGGTGATCTTGACGCTCTTGGCCTGCTGGCCGAACGCGTCCTGCATGCCCTGGGCGGAGGCGGGGCCCTTGTCGAGGGTGGAGGCGTCGCGGCCGATCTCGATGTCGTCGAAGGTGGCGTCACCGGACAGCTGGGTGGCGTCCACGAACAGATCACTCGCCTCGACCTGCTTGTCGCCCTTGCCGGCGTTGAGCCGCAGGGAGATGTCGCCGATGCCGGGCAGGGTGGTCACCACGGACTGGCACAGGTCGTGGAGCTTCGCGCTCTTGATGGCGGTGACGGCCACGGGCAGCAGCTGGTCGCGCGCGTTGGTGTCCACGCCGCCGTACTGGGCGAAGCCCTGGCCCTCCAGGCTGGCCGCCCCGACCTTGAACTGCTGGCCGGAGACCGCGAACGAGGCCGCCAGCGCGCCCTGCGCGAGGGCGACGGCCAGCCCGGCGGTGACGGCGAAGCCGGGCACGGACAGCATGGCGAACCGGCGCCACCTGACGCGTCCCGTCACCGGTCTTCCCTGAGCGTCGCGAACGTCCTTCATCCTGTTGTCCCCTCGAAAGAGCGGTGGGCAGCGCTGCCCGCGCTGCCGGCATGCGTGGGGTGCTTCAGACGAGCCCGAGGGAGACGGCCCCGCGGTGACGCACACGTGGGTGACGTGGCGAACAGCCGTCCCGGAAGGTGTACCCGAGGGTAAGTCCGGCGGTTGCGGCTGACAAGGGTTTTGGTACGGACCGATTTCCCTGTGCAGCAAGGGAGTTGTTGAATGGCGCCGAAGCCTCCCCCTCCCGACCGAGGACGTACCGTGCCGCTGAGCTTCGACGACATCAAGACCGCCGCCGACCGGATCGCGGGCCGCGTCCGCCCCGTGGCCGTGGCACCCCTCGACCCCGGCGCCGTGCCCGGCGCCACGGTGTGGCTGGCCCTGGAGTTCATGCAGCACACCGGCTCGTTCAAGGCCCGGGGCGCGCACAACTTCCTGGCCGCCCACCATGAGGCCGGCACCCTGCCGGAGGCCGGGGTGACCATTGCCTCCGGCGGCAACGCCGGCCTGGCCTGCGCCTGGGCCGCCCGCGAGCACGGCACGCCGGCCACCGTCTTCCTGCCCCGCACCGCCCCGCGGGTGAAGGTCGAGCGGCTGCGCTCCTACGACGCGGACGTCAGGCCGGCCGGCACCCAGTACGCCGAGGCCCTCGCCGCGTGCGAGGAGTTCGCCGCCCGCACCGGCGCCCTGGCCTCGCACGCCTACGACCACCCCCTGATCGCCGCGGGCGCCGGCACCCTGCTGGAGGAGATCCGCCGGCACGTTCCCGGACTCGACACCGTCGTCGTCGCGGTGGGCGGCGGCGGTCTCCTCGCCGGCGTCGCCACCGCCGCCCACCGGCACGGCGTGCGCACCGTCGCCGTCGAGCCCGAGAACTGCCGGGCCCTGAACGCGGCCCTGGAGGCCGGCCGCGTGGTGGACGTCGGCGTCGACTCGATCGCGGCCGACTCCCTCGGCGCCCGCCGCGCCTCGGCCACGGCCCTGCACGTCGCGCGGCACACCGGTGCGGTCTCCGTCCTCGTGCCGGACGCGGGCATCGAGGGGGCCCGCGACCTGCTGTGGGAGCACCGGCGCGTGGCCGTCGAGCACGGCGCGGCGACGGCCCTCGCCGCACTCTCGACGGGCGCCTACGCCCCGGCGGAGGGAGAGACGGTGGCCGTCGTGCTGTGCGGGGCCAACACGGACCCGGGCACGCTGGTGCGGGGGGTGTGATGCCGGGCTCCCGCGCTAGCCGTAGACGACCCGCATCTCCTTGATGCCGTTCAGCCAGGCCGAGCGCAGCCGGCGGGGTTCGGCGGCGAGGCGGATGGCGGGGAGGACGTCGGCGATCGCGGTGAAGATCAGGTCGATCTCCAGCACCGCGAGGGACTTGCCGAGGCAGAAGTGCGGGCCTCCGCCGCCGAAGCCGAGGTGGGGGTTGGGGTCGCGGGTGATGTCGAAGGTGCCGGGCGCGTCGAAGACCTCGGGGTCGTGGTTGGCGGAGGCGTAGAAGAGGCCGACCCGCTGTCCCTCCGCGATGCGCACGCCGCCGAGTTCGGTGTCGCGGGTGGCCGTGCGCTGGAAGGAGACGACCGGGGTCGCCCAGCGGACGATCTCCTCGGCCGCCGTCGACGGGCGTTCGGCGCGGTAGAGCTCCCACTGCCCGGGGTGGGTGAGGAAGGCGTGCATGCCGTGGCTGATGGCGTTGCGTGTGGTCTCGTTGCCGGCCACGGCCAGCAGCAGGACGAAGAAGCCGAACTCGTCGGAGCGCAGGTTCCCCTCGCCCTCGGCGGCCATGAGCCGGCCGACGATGTCCCGGGCGGGGCCGGCGGTCCGCGCGGCGGCCAGGTCCATCGCGTAGGTGATGAGTTCGGCCGCCGACTGCGTGCCGATCTCCTCGGTGATGGCGAGCTCGGGATCGTCGTAGGCGATCATCTTGTTGGACCAGTCGAAGATCTTCGCCCGGTCCTGCTGCGGTATGCCGATGAGCTCGGCGATGGCCTGGAGGGGCAGTTCGCAGGCGATGTCGGTGACGAAGTCGCCGGTGCCGGCGTCGCGCGCGCGGTGCACGATGGCGGCGGCGCGCTCGCGCAGGGCGCCCTCCAGGGCGCGGATCGCGCGCGGGGTGAAGCCGCGCTGCACGATCTGCCGGACGCGGGTGTGCTCGGGCGGGTCCATGTTGAGCATCATCAGCCGCTGGGCGTCGATCTGTTCGCGCCGGATGTGCGGGTGGAAGCGGATGACCGCGGTGTTGCGGTCGGAGGAGAAGTCCTCGGGCCGGGTGGAGGCGTCCTTCACGTCCGCGTGCCGGGTCACCGCCCAGTAGCCGTCGTCGCCGAAGCCGGCGGCGCCGTGCGGCTGGGCGATCCAGCACACCGGCGCCGTCCGGCGCAGCCGGGCGAACTCCGGGAGCGGCACCCGGTGGTGGTAGACGTCCGGGTCGGTGGGGTCGAAGCCCTCGGGCAGCGCGGGACACGGCATGGCGACCGCCCCTTCCAAGCCGGTGGGTAGCCGATGGGTGGCGGACCAGGAACTGATGGCCCGTCAGAAGCGTGTCGTCCGACGGTAGTGACGGACCCGAGCGGCGGCAAGGGAGACGACGCGGACCGGTGCGCGGCGGCCGCTGCGCGACCCTTGCGCACCGGGGGCGGCAGTCATAAGACTGCCAACGGAACTGGAACACGTATCAGAAGACGTACCAGTCGGGCCGGGGGACCCGCACAGCACCGCGCCGTGGGCGCCGGGACGTCCGCGGACGCAGGAGAGGACCAGCCATGGCCGCGGAACCCGTCATCGTCGAAGCCGTACGCACTCCCATCGGCAGGCGCCAGGGCGCGCTCGCCAACCTCCATCCCGCGTATCTGCTGGGTGAGACCTACCGGGAGGTCCTCGCCCGCACCGGGATCCAGCCCGACTGCGTCGAGCAGATCGTCGGCGGCACGGTCACCCACGCCGGGGAGCAGTCCATGAACCCCGCCCGTACCGCCTGGCTCGCCATGGGCCTGCCGTACGAGACCGCGGCCACCACCGTCGACTGCCAGTGCGGCTCCTCCCAGCAGGCCAACCACATGGTCGCGAACATGGTGGCCGGCGGCGTCATCGACATCGGCATCGCCTGCGGCGTCGAGGCCATGTCCCGCGTGCCGCTGGGCAGCGGGTCCAAGCACGGGCCGGGCAAGCCCTTCCCCGACGAGTGGAACGTCGACCTGCCCAACCAGTTCGAGGCCGCCGAGCGCATCGCCCGCCGGCGCGGCCTGACCCGCGAACGCGTCGACGAACTCGGCCTGCTCTCCCAGCACCGCGCGGCCGCCGCCTGGGCCGAGGAACGCTTCAAGCGCGAGACCTTCGCCGTCCAGGTGCCCACCACCGAGGACGAGCAGCAGGCCGGCCAGGGCATGTGGCGCCTCGT
>NZ_JBFAPH010000303.1:0-7703 GCF_040675635.1 Streptomyces sp. NPDC049577 | reverse complement strand
TGTCGCCGAGCGTGATCAGTGCTTCCTTGCAGCCCAGTTCCGCGCCGCGCCGGGCGACGGCGAGGACCTCGTCCGGGGACATGAACATCCCCTCGAAGTACGACGCCTCGCCGAAGGACAGCTCGTGCGCCGCCCAGGGGTGGGGGTCGCCGGTGGTGAGCACCAGGATCTCGCCGGGCGCGCGCCCGCTGTCGAGCAGCAGGTCGACGGCCTCGTCCGCGGCGTCCAGGGCACCCTCCGCGGAGGCGGGTATGAGCTGGATCTGCGCGGTGGCCGCCGGGGCGGCCGGGGCCGCGTCGCGCGGGGCGGGCGAGCACGGACCGGTGGCCCGACCGCCGTGCGGGCCGGGGACGGCGGGCCGCATCGGGGCCGGACGGGGGCCGGGACCAGGGACGGGACGAGGGGTCGGCGCGGGGCGGCCGGCGGCCGCCACTGCGCGGGGACCCGGGACACTCTCGTGAATCTGAGGCTCCTCGGGGATGAGAGGCATGAGTTGATGTTTATCAAACGCCGGTGCGATTCGCGTCGGCGGGTGGCGGTTCCGGCCACTCGCACGACGAACCGTCGCACCCGCCGGCCGGAATCGCCTCAGAAGTCGAAGCCGAGTTGGCCACGGGCTTCCAGGGCCGCGGTTTCCGGGTCGGGACGGACCCGCTTCAAATGCTGCCATCCGGGCAGCGCATCGAGATAGGCCCAGGACATCCGGTGATGCGGAGTCGGACCCAGCTTCTCCAGCGCGGCACGGTGCACCGGCGAGGGGTATCCCGCGTTGTCGCAGAACCCGAAGTCGGCGTGGTCGGCGCCCAGTTCCGCCATCATCGTGTCGCGCCGGACCTTGGCGATCACCGACGCCGCGGCGACGACGACACAGGACTGGTCGCCCTTGATGACCGTACGGACCTTCCAGGGATCGCCGAGGTAGTCGTGCTTGCCGTCGAGGATCACCGCGTCCGGCCGGACGGGCAGCGCGCCCAGGGCGCGCGTGGCGGCCAGCCGCAGGGCGGCCGTCATGCCCAGCTCGTCGATCTCCTCCGGGGAGGAGTGGCCGAGCGCGTAGGCGGTGACCCAGCTCTCCAGCTCCACGGCCAGGGCCGCGCGCCGCTTGGGCGTCAGGAGCTTGGAGTCGGTCAGCCCCTCCGGCGGGCGGCGCAGTCCGGTGATCGCGGCGCACACGGTGACGGGGCCCGCCCAGGCGCCCCGGCCGACCTCGTCCACCCCGGCGACGATCTTGGCTCCGGTCGTCGCGCGGATCGAGCGTTCGACGCGATGGGTAGGCGGTTCGTAGGGCATGGCGTCAGCTAGGTTACGCCCCGCCGGTCACGGGCGGAGCCCCGCCCCCGCCTCCCGCCGCCCGGTCAGCGCGCGGCGGCGGGGAGCCAGCCGGGAAGGGGCTCGGTGCGCTCCAGCCAGTCGCTCGGCGGAGCGCCGCGTTCCGCCGCGGCGACGACTCCGCCGGCGATCGCGCTCGTGGTGTCGACGTCCCCGCCGGCCCGCGCGGTCGTCCAGAACGCCGCCGCGAAGTCGCCGAGGTGGCGGGCGGCGGCCCACAGGGCGAACGGCACGGTGTCATGGGCGCTGGTGCGGCGGCCGCAGCCCAGTACGGCGGCGACGGTCGTGGTGTCCGCGTAGTCGAGCATGTCGCGGGCGCGGCGCAGTCCCGCCTGCACGGCGCTGCGCGGCACGAGCGCGATCACACCGTCCAGCAGTTCCTCCGGGCCGGCCGAGCGCTCCGGGTCGGCGGCGATCGCCGCCGCGGCGGCCACGGCCATGCTGCCGACCACCGCCTCGCGGTGCTGGTGGGTGGTGTACGCGGAGATCTCCGCCTGGTGCGTGGCCTGCTCGGGATCGTCGGCGTACCACGCGCCCAGCGGGGCGACGCGCATCGCGGCGCCGTTGCCCCAGGAGCCCTGGCCCTTGAAGAGCGCCGAGGCCAGCTCGCGCCAGTCGCCACCCTCCCGGACCAGGCGCAGCATCCGGTTGACAGCGGGCCCGTAGCCCCGGTCGAAGTCGTGGTGCTCGGCGAACGAGCGCGCGAGGGCGTCCTGGTCGATGCGGCCGTGCTCGGCCAGGACGGCCAGCACGGAGCAGGCCATCTCGGTGTCGTCCGTCCACTGCCAGGGGGAGGAGGGCAGCTCACGGCGCTGGAGCGAGGGATAGTTGGCGGGGACGAAGAACTGGGAGCCGAGGGCGTCACCCACGGCCAGCCCCCGCAGGCTCGCCAGGGCTCGGTGGAATCGGTCAGCGCTCATCGCAGCGAACTCTAACCGGTGTAGCCGTACGATTCCGGTGTGCACCAGCGCTCGAACGGCCTGTCCAGGTGATACTTCCCGTCCGTTCCGAGCAACAGGGCGCGCATGTCGCCGTTGCCGGGATTCGACAGGCATTCGAATTCGGGGACGGTCCAGTGCAGCCAGCGCATGCAGAACAGTCTCATGGTCAGCCCGTGGGTCACGAGGAGGACGTTCGGCGGGTGGTCGGGGTCCTCGAAGCTGCGCCACAGGCTCTCCAGGAACGCGCCGACCCGGTCGTAGACGTCCGCTCCCGACTCGCCCTGGGTGAAGCGGTAGAAGAAGTGCCCGTAGGCGTCGCGGTAGGCCTTCTGGCGGCGCATGTCCTCGCGCTCCTGCCAGTTGCCCCAGTCCTGCTCGCGCAGCCGCGGCTCCTCGCGGACCCGGACCAGGCGGGGATCCAGGCCCAGGGCCAGGAACGTCTGGTGGGTGCGGCGGTAGGGCGAGACGTACGCGGAGACGCGCTCGTCGCCGAAGAGCTCCCGCAGCCTGGCCCCGGCCTTCTCGGCCTGCGCCCGGCCGGCCCGCGTCAGGCTCAGGGCATGGTCGGGCTCGCGCTCGTAGACCGTCTCGTCGACATTGCCCTCGGACTCTCCGTGCCGGAGGAGAACGATGCGCTTCGGCCGTCCCATGGCGCCACCCTAAATCGAACACGGGTCGGCTGTCGTGCGGAACGCCGCTTGTCCGGGGCCTGATCCACTCGCGCGGATCCGCCGGACCGGGCGCGCGGGCCGGACGGAAACGCGGCCCGGGCCGGTCGGACGATCCAGGCAGCCGGACGATCCAGGCAGTCAGCCGCCCCGGGCAGTCAGACGGTCCAGGACGGCTCCACGGACACGACATCGCCCGTGATCGCCGCGACGTCGGCCTCCGTCTGGGCGCGCAGCGCGAGCCGCTCGATGCGCTCCGTGCGGTACTTGCCGTGCTCTGCCTCGGAGTTCCACAGCGACAGCACGAGGAACTCCTGTCCCGGAGCGGCCCCGAAGAGTCCGCGCAGCATGCCGGGCGAACCCGCCATCGCCGGGTTCCACACCTTCTCCTGCATGAGGGTGAAGTGCTCCACCCGGTCCTCGCGGACCCGGCAGTGGGCGATGCGGACCACGTCCGCGTCCGTGAACTGTGGCTGAAAACCGACCTTCACGTCGAAGCGGTGCTCGAAGAGCCTCACCTGCACGTCCTTGTACGTACCGGCCTGTGCGGCCGCGAGCCTGTCGTGCGACCGCGCCATGAAGGAGTCGTAGAACGCGCGGCTCTCCCAGAAGCCGAAGAGATGCGCGACGCCGGGGCGCCCCCGGCTCCAGCCTCCGCCCTGCCCCCGGAATCCGGGCTCGCCGAGCAACCCCGCCCACTTCCGCTGTCCCCGCTCGAAACCGCGGCGGTCCGTCACGGTGCAGCGAATCCACTTGACCAGCACCGCGCCATCGTACGGGGCGGAAGGGGGCGGACATCAGCTACCGGAGGAGTACACCCGCGCGAGCGTCTCGGCGTCCTCGTCGTCCAGCTCGATGCCGAATTCCCACGACAGCACCTCGGCCAACTCCTCGGCGCGCACCTCGCGTTGCCGGACGGATCCGTCGGGGCGCGCGGTCTCCAGCACGGAACCGACCAGGGTGCGGCGCAGGCCGGGTTCGGTGCGCTGCACCACGAGCCGGGAGACGAAGGGTGAGCGGGGATGCGTGGAGATGTAGTGGTTCATCACCCGGTAGTCCGCGGGGATCCGCTCCTCCGGCCCGAAGGCGTAGAGGTCGAACCAGCCGTCGGCGTGCAGCGTCCGCACCACGCGCACATCCGGCTCCGCGCGCTCCAGCGCGAACGTCCACTCCCCCTGCCGCTCCCGCACGCCGTCCCGGAAGGGCAGCGGCTCCAGCAGCCCCTCCCCGCCGAACCCGACGTCGCACAGCCAATCCTCGCCCGCGGCCGAGACCTTGAGCGCCATGTGCGTGACCGCCCGGACGACATCGCTGCCCATGCGCACCCGCGCGCCGATCCCGGTGACGCCGAACCCTATGCGCTCCAACACGGCGGCCAGCAGCAGATTCTGCTCGAAGCAGTATCCGCCGCGCTGCCGCGCGACCATCTTGTCCTGCAGCGCCTTGATCTCGAGCGGCACCGGGCGGCCCAGCACGATCTCAAGGTTCTCGAACGGGAAGGCCGCGACATGGGCGCGGTGCACCGCCCGCAGCGTGGCCGCGTCGGCCCGCACGCTTCCGGTCAGCCCGATCCGCGCGAGGTACGCGCCCAGGTCCAAGTCGCCGCCGTTCCACATGGAATCACTCATCCCGAGGTTTCTCCCTCATGCCGGGTCATCCCCCCAGTATTCACACAGCGGTTCGCTACGATCACCGCATGGACGCTCTACCGGGGGAACCGCAGTCCTGCTGAGCAGTCCTACCGAGCCGGGGAGGGGACATCACGGTGAACGGTCTCAACAAGGGCCTGGGAAAGATCGAGATCCAACTCAAGTGGGACCCCAGTCCCACCGGCGAACCCGACCACGACCTCGACCTCGTCGCCGCCACCTACCGGGCGGACGACCCGTACGGCCGGCCCGCCTACCTCGTCCACTTCGACAGCCGCTCGCCCGACGGCACGATCAGTCTCAACCGCGACAGCCGGACGGGCCAGGGCTTCGGGCCGGACGAGGTCATGGTCCTGGAGCTGGACCGGCTCTCCCCGGACTACGGCCGTGTGGTGGTCGGCGTGGCCATCCAGCAGGGCGCCGGCCACATCACCTTCCACGACGTGGCGAACACCGGCGTCCTGATCCTCCAGGGCTACACCCGCCTCGCGGAGGACGACCTCTCCGGCGTCGCGGGCGCCACCGCCGCGACGGTCGCGGAGTTCACCCGGGACACGACCGGGGAGTGGCGGTTCCGCGAGGACGTCCGCGGATTCGACACCGATCCCGCGACGTTCGTCCGGATCATGGGCGAACGCCCCGTCTGACCCGCTCGCGGGCCGAGAACGCCCGAGAGGGTGCCGACCGGTGGTCGGCACCCTCTCTCACGTGCTGCTCAGCAGCCTCCGGGCGGGCGGAGGATCAGCTGCAGCCGCTGGTCGAGCCGCAGCCCTCGCAGAGGTAGCAGCTGCCCGCGCGGCGCATCTTGGTGCCGCAGGAGAAGCACAGCGGGGCGTCCGCGTTGAGGCCGAGGCGCATCTCCGCCAGCTCGGTGGAGTTGTGGGCCTGCTTCGGGGCCGGGGCGGCCACGGGCTGGGCCGGGACCTCGGGCTTGGGGGTCGGGGCGTGGCGCGGGGCCGACTGCGCCAGGCCCTCCACGTCGACGTCCTCGTCGGACGGCTCGTAGGAGCCGGTGTCCAGGTGGCGCTGGCGCTCCTCGGCCGAGTGGATGCCCAGGGCCGAGCGGGTCTCGAACGGCAGGAAGTCGAGGGCCAGGCGGCGGAAGATGTAGTCGACGATCGACTGCGCCATCCGCACGTCCGGGTCGTCCGTCATGCCGGCCGGCTCGAAGCGCATGTTGGTGAACTTCGAGACGTAGGTCTCCAGCGGCACGCCGTACTGCAGGCCGACCGAGACGGCGATCGAGAAGGCGTCCATCATGCCCGCGAGGGTCGAGCCCTGCTTGGACATCTTCAGGAAGACCTCGCCGAGGCCGTCGTCCGGGTAGGAGTTGGCGGTCATGTAGCCCTCGGCACCGCCCACCGTGAAGGAGGTGGTGATGCCCGGACGGCCCTTGGGCAGGCGCTTGCGGACCGGGCGGTACTCGACGACCTTCTCCGGGGCGGGGGCCGCGGAGGCGGACTCGGCCTTCTTCTCCTCCTCCTTCTTCTTGGCGGAGAGCGGCTGGCCGACCTTGCAGTTGTCGCGGTAGATGGCGAGGGCCTTCAGGCCCATCTTCCAGCCCTCGAAGTAGACCTCCTCGACCTCCTCGACCGTGGCCGACTCGGGCAGGTTCACGGTCTTGGAGATCGCGCCGGAGAGGAAGGGCTGCGCGGCGGCCATCATGCGCACGTGGCCCATGGCGGAGATCGCCCGCTCACCCATGGCGCAGTCGAAGACCTCGTAGTGCTCGGGCTTCAGGCCGGGCGCGTCGATGACGTTGCCGTGCTCGGCGATGTGGGCCACGATCGCCTCGACCTGCTCGGGCTGGTAGCCCAGGCGCTTGAGGGCCTTGGGGACCGTGTTGTTCACGATCTGCATCGAGCCGCCGCCGACGAGCTTCTTGAACTTCACCAGCGCGAGGTCCGGCTCGACGCCCGTGGTGTCGCAGTCCATCATCAGGCCGATGGTGCCGGTCGGGGCCAGCACGGAGGCCTGGGCGTTGCGGAATCCGTTCTTCTCGCCGAGGCGCAGGACGTCCTGCCAGGCCTCGGTCGCCGCGGCCCACACCGGGGTGTCCAGGTCGTCCATCCGCCGGGCGGCGGTGTTGGCGTCCGCGTGCTGCTTCATGACGCGCTTGTGGGCGTCGGCGTTGCGGGCGTAGCCGTCGTACGGGCCGACGACCGCGGCCAGCTCGGCGGAACGCCGGTAGGACGTACCGGTCATCAGCGAGGTGATGGCACCGGCCAGGGCGCGGCCGCCGTCGCTGTCGTAGGCGTGGCCGGTGGCCATCAGCAGGGCGCCGAGGTTGGCGTAGCCGATGCCCAGCTGGCGGAAGGCGCGGGTGGTCTCGCCGATCTTCTGGGTCGGGAAGTCGGCGAAGCAGATGGAGATGTCCATCGCGGTGATGACCAGCTCGACGACCTTGGCGAAGCGCTCGGCGTCGAACGACTGGTTACCGGCGTCGTCGTCGCGGAGGAACTTCATCAGGTTGAGGGAGGCGAGGTTGCACGAGGAGTTGTCCAGGTGCATGTACTCGCTGCACGGGTTGGACGCGGTGATCCGGCCCGTCTCCGGCGAGGTGTGCCAGTGGTTGATCGTGTCGTCGTACTGGATGCCGGGGTCGGCGCAGGCCCAGGCGGCCTCGGCCATCTTGCGGAAGAGCGACTTGGCGTCGACCTCCTCGATGACCTCGCCGGTCAGCCGGGCGCGCAGCCCGAACTTCGAGCCGGTCTCGACGGCCTTCATGAACTCGTCGTTGACGCGGACGGAGTTGTTGGCGTTCTGGTACTGGACGGAGGTGATGTCGTCGCCGCCCAGGTCCATGTCGAAGCCGGCGTCGCGCAGGGCGCGGACCTTCTCCTCCTCCTTGACCTTGGTCTCGATGAACGCCTCGACATCGGGGTGGTCGACGTCGAGGACGACCATCTTGGCCGCGCGGCGGGTGGCGCCACCGGACTTGATGGTGCCGGCGGAGGCGTCGGCGCCACGCATGAAGGAGACCGGGCCGGAGGCGTTGCCGCCGGAGGAGAGCAGCTCCTTGGAGGAGCGGATGCGGGAGAGGTTCAGGCCGGCGCCGGAGCCGCCCTTGAAGATCATCCCCTCTTCCTTGTACCAGTCGAGGATCGACTCCATGG
>NZ_JBFAPH010000302.1:2920-7709 GCF_040675635.1 Streptomyces sp. NPDC049577 | reverse complement strand
CAGGCGCCGGCCGCGTGCGGTGGCGAGCCAGGAGCCGATCTCCGCGACCTCGGTCGTCACGTGCGCGGGGATGTCCCCCAGGTGAGCCGGGGCGTGAGCTCGTCGTACCCGCCAGGCGGTCGGGCTCCCTCCCGATGGCGCGCGGCCAGATGTGGGCGTGCAGGTAGGGGTCCGCGTTGCCGGGAATACCTACGCCGCGGCGCTGCCTGGGAGCGACGAGGACCTTCCCCGGAAGGGTCGGCCACCGGTCGAGGAAAGCCACATGCCCACCGTCCTCAGCGACCACGTGGTGCTCGTAGTCCGGGTCCCCGGCCAGGAAGGCGCAGATGAAGCACGGCCCCCTCAGCGCGCGCTCGGTGTAGGCGTCCATGTCCATCGGCGTCCGCACAGGCGAGGGGCCGGGGCATGGGGCGGGCTCAGGCATAGGTGTCTCCCAGGTAGACCGCGCCCCGGTCCGGGCCGGCGGTCACGGCGTCGGTGATGACGGCCGGCAGACACGGCGGCAGCGTGCGCAGCGCGGGCAGTTTGCCGAGCGCGACCCACTCCACGCCGAGCTGTACGCAGTCCTGCGCCGGCCCGCCGAGCACAGCCGGCTCGTCGAGGAACCGGCAACGGAACATCGCGTCGACCCGGTGCCCGACACCGGACATCATCCGGTGCCCACCGGGGTGGTTGGCCTGGATGTACTCACGCAACACCACCAAGGCCTCAGCCTTCACGCGCACGCCGGTCTCCTCGAAAACCTCCCGTTCCGCACAGGCTGCCAGGGTCTCCCCGGCCTGCTGGCCGCCGCCGGGCAGCCACCACGTGTCCGGGCGCGGCCAGTCACCGTGCACCATCAGCACGTGCTGATCCCGCACGGCCAAGCCACTGGCCCCGCTGGCGCAGCTCACCCCGCCGGCCTGGGCGAGCGGGCCAGATGTGCCCAGTCGGTGATTCGCCCGGCGCGCCCTCAGTCGCTTCGTGATCTCGGTTCCGCGGAGGGCTCACGCAGGCTCTCCAGGGTCGGCCAACTGTGCTGAGACGGCCCCCTTCAGCTCCGCCATCGTGCGACGAAAGACCTCGGCCAGATCAACCTGATACAGGTGGGCGAGGATCAGCACCGACCACAGACAGTCGGCCAGCTCGTGCTCCAAGGCCGCGCGCCCACCCGCAGCTTCCCGCGCCCCTTCCTCAGCCATGATCAGCTTGGCCAGGTCGCCGATATCGCCCATGAAACCAAGCATGAACTCGTCCGTCCGCCAGACGCGGTGGTCGCGGCGATTCAGTGCGTCGTACAGGTCGCGTATCTCGAGCGCTTGCAGCTGCATGTCCGTAAGGTCCACTGCGGCTTCCCCCTCTTCTGCCGGGTGGCGTTCTGGCCGTTGAACCCGCGTGAGCCGTGCCCGGGCTGCGCGGCAGTGAGGCGGCGGTGTTCCTCATGGGCGGGCGGAGCCAGGGAATGACAGGTCGGTGAGTGGTTGCTGGGTGGGAACGGGCAGACCGAGGTCTTCTCGGGCGGCACGGACAGCAGCGAGCTGGGCGGCTGCCTCGTCGCCCCAGTCGAAGAGCTGTGCCACCTGCTCGGGGGTGGCCAGAAGCCGCGCGTAGCTCTGGCCGGTGGCCTCATCGCGGTGTGGCGGTTCCCAGTCGGTGATCCGGGCCGCGTAGCGGGCCCGGGCGCAGTACTGGTTGTCGGTGTCGTGGAGGTAGCCGAGGCAGAGCAGATCGCTGATGTGTACTCGTGCCACTTCCCAGGCCTCCCGCCGGAGGGTGCGTGCCGGGCTGCAGTGATCGGCCGGCTCGGCGGTGCCGCCGGGTAGGCAGGCGAGTCCGGTGTCTTGGCCGATCAGGACGAGGACCCGGCCGTCGTCGGCGAACAGCCAGCCCGAGGTCTGCCGGACCGGTAACTCGGCCGGCACCGGGCCGGTGTGCCAGGGCCAGAGTTGGGCCTTGCGCGGGGTGCGCAATATCTGGAGGTCGTCCAGGCGCGTCGGTGCGAGTGGGCGGCCGCCTTCGAGGATGGCGGGCCCGGTGTTGTTGATTCGCGCGCGGAGGGCGGCCAGGGCGCGCCGGGCGTCGCCGGGACTCATGTGGTGGGGGAGGAGCGCGGGTTCGAGGCGGCGAACGCCGGTGACTTCCCGTTCCGGCAGGCGGATCCGGGCGAAGTCGTCCTCGGACAGGGCGCCGCCGTCGAAGACATAGATGATCTCGCCGGGGAAACCCTTCGGGTATCCGGGCGCGTGGGGAGGCACCCAGTCGACGGCCAGGACACGGGAGAAGCAGCGGCTGAGGCCGAGTTCCTCGCGGACCTCGCGCGCGAGGGCCAGGGAGGGGGCTTCGCCGGCGTCCATGGCGCCGCCGGGGAGCAGGCAGACGGGCTTGTAGTCGACGTCCTGGACGACCGCGCGACCGCGGCTGTCGGTGAACAGCGCCGACACCCCGCTCCACAGCACGCTGCGGCCGGCCACGTACTGGGCATCGGTCATTCTGCCCGTCACCGGGCTGATGCTCTCGCCGGAGCCCTGGTTGCGCAGCGCCACGGGCGACATCCCTTCGTCCGGGTGGACAGCCTGTCCTCAGGGTGGTGGAGTCAGGGGCTGCGGGGAAGGGCGTGCAGGAGCGCGGCCGCGCCGCCGTGCAGGAGCTGCTCGGCAGCATGGCGCCCTGCCTCCTCCGGCAGCTGACCGAGGCCTTCGCCTTCCTTGAGGTAGGTGCAGCCGCCGTTGCGCAGCATGTCGACGGCAGTCGTCAGGACGCGTACTCGGAATGGCGGCAGCAGTGGTGCCCACTCCCGGAACGTGAGCATCTTCCATCGGTCATGCTCGTCCGACAGCTTCACCGGGACGCCGTCATCGACCAAGGGGCCCTGGAACAGCCCCCACACCTCTGCTACGCCCGCGGGGTTCATGGTCCAGTCCAGCGCCCGCAGCCACGGCTTCGCCGGCATGGACAAACCGGTCTCCTCGAAGACCTCACGTTCTTCGGGTGCGCGCTCACCGGATCACCGCCTCTCATTCCCGGGCGCCGGCAGTTCCAGGTAGGCAGGCACGCCGGACTGGCGGGCGCGCATGACGGCCGCGAGGCGTCGGTACTCCTGCGCCTCCATGGTCTCGGCCCACTCGCTCATCGACCGCACGGCGTACAGGTCGTGCTCGGCGGCGTCCAGGCGGATCGTGCGATCTCCTCAGCGGTGAGCCGGCCGCCGTCGAAGCAGAACCCGGCCTTGGCCACCGGCCACAGCCCTGGCCCTTGCCAGAAAACGGCCAGCAGCCGCGGCTGCCCGCCGAACTCGATGCCGGTCTCCTCCTTGCACTCACGAACGGCTGTCTCGAACGGCGACTCGCCTTCGATGTCGGTGTTGCCGCCGGGCCACTGCCAGATGCCGCGAGTGGCCGGTACCGAGCAGCGCGGCTGCAGCGGACGGTCCTCGGTGTCGGTGAAGAAGAAACACGCGTACTGCGCGTGCATCGGCAGCGTCTTCACGTACTGCTCGGGCGGTAACCACTGCGTCACCATGGTGCTTCCCCCCTGTGGTTCTCCCGGGTCGGCCAGCGGATGTCGGCGAGGTGGATGGCCTGGCGAAGGCAGGGCCGACGTCCGCCGCGCAGGACCTCGAGGGCGACGGCCAGGACCCGCGCCTGCCCCGGCGGAGCCATCGGCGCCCACCCCTCCGCAGTGAGTATGCGCCAGCCGTCATGCTCGTCCGACGGCTTCACCTGCACCATCAGAGCTGTACTCGCCGACGTGAACCACGGCGGCGGCACAGCCGAGAACGCGCGCGGCTCGCGAGCCGTTCACCCCGGGGAGGCTTCAGACGTGTGGTCAACGTGCCGTGCTCTCCATCGGATGCTGGTCGGGCGGATGCAATGGGACGATGTCGACCAGAGCTGACCATGGCGACCTCCGGGGCCGCCATGGTCGATGGTTTCGTGTACTGGGGTCAGTGCGCTCCGAACATCAAGGTGAATGTCGCAGCGCGGTTACCATATCGGTCAGTGTAGCGACCGGCACCCGGACCCGCATCCTTGACTGCAGAGTTGAGAATGGCGGCGCGATGCCCATTGCTGGCGTAGTTGTTCTCGGGGTTATGGTTCATCCACCAATAGACCGCGGCCTTAGGGGTGCCCCAGGTCCATCCAGCAGGCACGACATTCGCGCCGTCGCTCCGCCCGCCACCATTTTGAGTGTTCTCCCGCCCCACGGTGGGACCGTAGCCCGACTTGGCGAAGCGATCCTCCGGCCAGGCGTATCCCGCTCGGGAGTCCCAGTGGCTGCATACCAGCGGGGGGTTGTGCGGTGGGCAGGTTCGATCTGGGTTTGTCGCCCAGTTTTCGGAGTGCGCCCGCGCCTGGGCGGCGAGCTGACCGTTGTAGCAGAGCGCCGCCAGACCACGATGCGAACGCTCCACGTTCACGAGGTAGAGCAGCGCGTGCTCGGCGTTGACGACGTCGGCGCCCGTCTGGGGAACCGTGTCGGCATAGCCAGAGTATGGCTCTTCCGCTTTCTGGCAATCCGCAGCTCGAGGCGCGCCACTGTTGTTCCAGGATGCGGCGATGTCGGTTTTTCCGTCGCCGTTGAAGTCTCCTCCCAGCCACTGTGTGGAGTCGAGCCAGCCGCCCGCGTTGGTGGCCCAGTGGCTGCGCGTAAATCCCTTGCCGTTCGACAGGCTCACCGTCAGCGTGTTTGTGCCGCCGTTGTTCCAGATGGCTGCGATGTCGGTCTTTCTGTCGCCGTTGAAGTCGCCGCGAACCCATTTGGCTGCGTCGATCCAGCCGCCGTCGCGGTCGCTCCACTGCGTCCATCCCGG
>NZ_JBFAPH010000302.1:0-2823 GCF_040675635.1 Streptomyces sp. NPDC049577 | reverse complement strand
CACTGTGTGGAGTCGAGCCAGCCGCCCGCGTTGGTGGCCCAGTGGCTGCGCGTAAATCCCTTGCCGTTCGACAGGCTCACCGTCAGCGTGTTTGTACCGCCGTTGTTCCAGATGGCCGCGATATCGGCTTTCCCGTCACCGTTGAAGTCCCCGTCAACCCATTTGGCTGCGTCGATCCAGCCGCCGTCACGGTCGCTCCACTGCGACCACCCCGGGAACCGAGAGCCATCGGACAGGTAGACCGCGGTGGACAGTAGGCCGCCTGGAGTGCCGGGTGTACGGCCCGAAACGAGAGTCAAGGCGATTGCCACTGCCAAGAGCAAGCACCCGGCGATGCCCCGTGTCCGGCCCTTAGACATAAGCCACATGAGCCCTCCTTCAGGTCGCTGGCGAGCCGCTGTGCAGCAGTGCGCGAGCTGAGCCATTTGGTGGTCGCTGGAATAGCCGATGTGTTCACGGAGCTGGCGCAACCAGGAGCAGGTCATCGGTGGAGTTGATTGATCGCTCGGGGACCGAACCGTCGGATGCGCCTTCTGCGCAGGTCGGTCGATTGACCAGTGCCCGGGCCTAGCGCTGGCAGTCTCCTGTACATCCACAAGGAAAGGACAGGCCAGTCCACCCTGCAACCGCTGTGACAGGGGGAGCGGCTGCGCGGTCGGGGCGTGACCGGTAGTGTTCGACTGAGCTCCTTCAGCGTGGCCGCTGATCGGGTGACGGTGGCAGGGCATGCAACGCACGAGGCCCCCGTTCCGTTGAGGGAGGTGTTCGAAGCCTCAACCCATCGGCACACGAAACTCGTTGATTCCCTGTATCCGTCGGTACCGCGCATGCCTGCGCCACCACCGTGACGAACCTGCTCGCCGCCCAGGCCCCGGGGCTGCTCAAGACTCTGCGCGAGAACGACCCGGACTTCGTCCTCCTCGACGAAACCATCGCCGAGTGCGACCACGTCGGCGACAGCCGTGCGGACTGCTCGGCCGAGCACCGCCGGCACGACGTGAACGTCCAGGTCCTCACCGACCCAACCGGCGAGCTGCTGTGGATCCCGCCCCCCTGCCGGGCCGCATCCACGAGAGAAACAGGCTCGGCAAGCCTTACGCCGCTGAGACCTGAGCGTGCTCTTTCGCAGAGCGGTGATGCTTCAGCTTTCGTGCAGCCATAGCGCCACGCGGGGTCGTGCGCCACCGTCCCTCGATCCCATGCCGTGTCTTGACACGCTCTCGGGCTGTGACTCGGGCTGGGGAGCGGCGCCGTTGACGCCCCTGTCGTGTCCGCAAGGGCGCCCACCCTGGACACGCCACCGGGGCAGCCCGCAGCCACCCCCGGGCGGTGCGCTTTATGCGCCTTTGCGGAAGAGGCGGTTGAGGAGAGTGCCGAGGCGCGGCTCCCAGGGGGCATCGGACGGCGCGGCGACGCCCACCTCCGCGGCCAGTTTCCGCAGGTGCACGTCGACGGCGGCCTCCACCAGCCCGGCGTGCGCCGCAGCCGCCCGGCGGCCGCGCCGCCATGCCGCCAGCCCGGCGGCGACGGACCCGATGGCCGCCGGCCACCAGAAGCAGCCGAGTACGGCGTAGCAGCAGGCCCACACGGATCCGGCGACGGCGGCGTCGAAGCGGGCCCGCGAGGCGCGTAGCTCCGCCCTCGTCTCCTCCGGCAGCACCAGCCACAGGGGCTGCCAGCAGGTGGCGAGGTCGATGCGGTACTGGCCGCGCAGCCGGCTGTCCGTCACGGCGAACCGGTCGCCGGTGTACGTGGGCCGGGTGGGCCTGGCCGGGACCATCCGGTCGCGGCGGGCGGCGAGTTCGTCGATCCGCCGGCGGTCGGGGTCGCGGCGTACGTGGGCCTCGGCGGCACGGCGGAGACCGTCGATCTCCGCTTGGACGCCGTCCCATCGCCGGACGCGCCGCTCGAGCAACCGGGCGGCCAACCGGTCGCCCCACCGCGGCCATTCCCCCGCCCAGATCCCTACGGCCACTTCCTCGGCGCATGTACGGACGAACGTCCCCACCGCCACGGACGCCAGGACGGCGACCGCCAGCGCCGCGACCTGCCCCACGACCGGCCAGTGCCCGGCGATCGCCGCCCACTGGCCGGCCCGCTCGCGCAGGAGCCCGGCGTCGAGGGCGTGCCCGTGGCCGAGCACGGCGGCGGCAGCGGCCGCCCCCATGAACAGCAGCCCGGGCGCCGCCAGGGCGGACATCCACTTCTCGGCCAGCTTCTCGCCGAGGCCGTCGAGGACGGGAGCCACCGGCTCACGCCTCGAGAACGCGCAGCGGTCGGTCCCCGAGCCAGCAGCGTCCGCCGGCCGGTATCGCGCCGCCCGGGGGCCGGGTCTCCTTCAGGCCGCACCACCCGTCGGGGCACAGGTACACCTCACCGATGGAGTGCGGCACGGGCACGGGAATGCCGCCCTCGCCCTGCCCACGGGTCGCGCCCGTCTCACCGGTCAGCACGTTCGGCGGAATGCCCAGGCGGGCGATGGCCTGCCGTACGGTCGCCCTTCCCGCGCGGACGGCCTCCACGGCGGCGTGGAGCTCGTCGCCCCGGCCCTCGGCCGCCATGACGTCGTCCAGCCAGGACATCGCCGCGCAGAATTCGGGGCGCAGCGAGCGGTCTTCTTCCCCCATTGCTCCCTCCATTGCTCCCTCGCTCCCCTCACGGTCCGCTGTGGACGACGGACGCCCAGAACAGCGGATCGTTGTAGTCGTCGTGGGCACGCAGGGCCGCGACCGCCAGGTGCAGGGCGTACGCCGGGCCGGGGCCGTCCGGCGCGGCGAGCGCGCGGTAGACCTCGCGGGCCAGCAGCGGGCCCATGGCGTCCTT
>NZ_JBFAPH010000301.1:0-7744 GCF_040675635.1 Streptomyces sp. NPDC049577 | reverse complement strand
GAAGGCCGGGGGCGCGCTCACCGGGCCGGCGGGGGGCGCGAAGGCGGGCGCGGGAGCCGGCGCTCCGGAGGGCTGTCCAGTGGAGGCCTGGGCGGGCTCCTCCTCCAGGACCTCGCCGCCGAAGTTCCGCAGCAGCGCGTCCAGGCCGCCGTCGAAGCCCTGTCCGACGGCGGCGAACCGCCAGACGTCCTTGAGGTAGACGTCGGCGAGCATCACGGCGCGCTCGGTGGTGAACTCCGCGCCGGTGAACGAGTACCGCGCGACCTCGACGCCGCCGGCGACCACGCGCAGATAGCCGGGCCCGGCCTGGGACATCAGGCCGTCACCGTCGATCGTCGCCGTGAAGGCGAGCTTGCGGATGTGCGCGGGCACGCGGTCGAGCGTCACACGGAAGGAGTCGGTGTCACCGGCCTGCGGACCGAGCTGCTGGATCGCCTCCTCGGGCGACTTCGGCTGGTTGAAGAAGACGAAGTACCGGTCGTCCGAGAGCCGCTCGTCGGCGTCGAGGCCGAAGCAGCTGATGTCGAAGGTCAGGCCGGGGCCGCCGATCTGCACTCCCACGTACAGATCGGTCCCCGCCGTCAGGTCGCTGATCTTGGCCTTGTGGCCGCGCTGGAATTCCCTGGCCATGCGTGACGACCGTCCCCCATCCGAAGCTGTGGCGAGTGCGTTGCGTCAGGCTAACGGCTGACGGCGACAGCGCGTGATCCCGGGGCCCGGGGGGTCACTCGCCGCGGGCGGCGGGAAGGTGCGGCAAGCGGTCGGCGGCGACCACGCCCTCCAGGTAGCCGCGGGCCCGTTCGGTGCGCGGATACGACTCCAGCAGCCGCCAGAAGTCCGGGCCGTGACCGGGTACGAGCAGATGCGCCAGCTCGTGGAGGAGGACGTAGTCCACGACGTACTCGGGCATGCCCTGGAGCCGGTGGGAGAGGCGGATGCTGCCCTCGGCGGGGGTGCAGGATCCCCAGCGGGTGTTCTGGTTGGTGACCCAGCGGACCGTCGCGGGGCGCGCGCGGCCGCCGAGGTACTGCGCGGAGAGCCGTCCGGCCCGTTCGGCCAGCGCGTCGTCGCCGAGCACGCGCTTGCTCTCCTGCGCGGCGAGCCGGTCGAGCATCACGCCCACCCAGCGCTTCTCCTCCGCGTCCGACATGCGGGCGGGGATGAGCACGATCGTGCGGTCGCCCTCGCGGTAGGCGGAGACGGTCCTGCGGCGGCGCGCGCTCCGGCGGACCTCGATCGCGGCACCGGCCCCCGAGCCGCCCGCGAGCGGGCTCGACGCACGGCGCGCCGGTCTCGGGGCGCTGTTCAGTGGGGTCTCCCCGGCGAAGCGCCGGGACGGGTCGGCGGGCACGCCCCGACGTTACCCGCTGGCGGCGCGCGAAGTCCGCCCACCGGGTCGGTCGGGGGCGGAAACAACCCGGGAGCCCGGAGCGGGACCGGATTAGTACGACTATCACTCCGGCCCTGTGGACAACGCCGGGCGGTGAGCGGCGAGGGCCGTCATGCTGCTCTCGGCCGGGTGTTCCGGGCCGAGGGACGACCGGGGGACGACCGAGGGGGAACCATGCGGACCACGCAGACGCGGCAGACGACACAGGCCCGGCGAGCGGTACCGGCGCCGCGGGGGCGGCAGGCGGCCGGACCGGCGTCCCCGCCTCGGGACTCCGCGCATCCGATGCTCAAGCCGGCACTGCGGCGGGCCTGGCGCGACCGGGACACCGTCCAGTTCGGCGTGGCCCCGGCCCACGCCGTGGTGGTGGGCCCGCTGGACACGGCGACGGGCTGCTTCCTGGGCCTGCTCGACGGGACGCGGGGCCTGCCGCTGCTCCGGCAGGGCGCGCGGGATCTGGGACTGCCCGAGGAGCTGGCCGACGCGGTGGTGGAGCGGCTGGCCGGGGCCGGGCTGGTGGACGATCCGCGCGGCGGGGGTGCGGGGGCCGCCGCCCTGCGGAGCCGGGGTGCCGCCGTGGACCGGCTGCGGCCCGACCTGGCCTCGCTGTCGGTGCTGCATCACGGGCCGGGCGCCGCGATGCGGGTGATGGCGGCCCGGCGGTCGGCCCGGGTGCAGGTGCGCGGCACCGGCCGCGTGGGGGCGGCGATCGCGGCGCTGCTGTCCGCCTCGGGGGTGGGCCGGGTCGATGTGCTGGACGGCGGCTGCGTGGAGCCGTGGGACGTGGGTCCAGGCGGGCTGTGCCCCGAGCGGATCGGGGAGCGGCGGGACGCCGCCGCCCGGCAGGTGGTGCGCCGGTCGGCCCCCGCGCCGTCGCCCCGCTCCCGCGCGGGCGGCCGGGGCGGCGGCCCGGAGGGCGGCGGCGCCGGTCCGGGGGAGGATCCGCCGCTGGCGCTGGTGGTGTTCGCGCCGCGCGACGGTCTGGCGGCGTACGCGCCGGACCCGGCCGCGGCCGAGGAGTTCCTCGCCGGCGGCACGCCGGTGCTGTACGCGGGCGTCCTGGAGGCGACGGGGGTGGTGGGTCCGCTGGTGCTGCCGGGCGGGTCGGCCTGTGCGGGCTGTGTCGAGCTGCACCGGGCCGAACGGGACCCGGCCTGGCCGCGGATGCTCGCCCAGTGGCGGTCCGGCCGGGGCTCGGGGGTACCGTCGTGCGACATGGCACTGGCCACGGTGGTGGCGGGCCTGGCGGTGACGCGTGCGCTGGCCGTTGTCGACGGCGATCCGGAGCCGGGCGCCGGGGTCCGGCTCGAACTGGCGCTGCCCGGGCCGGCCTGGACGCCACGGCCCGTGGAACCGCATCCGCGGTGTCCGTGCGGTGCGGCCGGTTCGCCGGATCCGGAACGTGCCCGGGCGGCGGCGGGACCGCCGCACGGGACAATGCCCGGGTAACCGCCGTCCGCGGCGTGGCTGTTCAGCTAGTTGGAGGGGCGCATGTCCGATCTTCCCCGCAAAGCGGTCACCCGTACCGCCAAACTGGCCGCGTTGCCCTTGGGGTTCGCGGGGCGCACGGCGCTCGGGCTCGGAAAACGCATCGGCGGACGGCCGGCCGAGATGATCGCGGCGGAGCTGCAGCAGCGTACGGCCGAGCAGTTGTTCGCGACGCTGGGCCAGCTCAAGGGCGGTGCAATGAAGCTGGGTCAGGCGCTGTCGGTCTTCGAGTCGGCGCTTCCCGAGCAGGTGGCCGGGCCCTATCGCGCCGCGCTCACCAAGCTTCAGGACGCGGCTCCCCCGATGCCGGTGGCGTCGGTGCACGCGGCGCTGGCCGAGCGGCTCGGGGAGGACTGGCGGGATCTCTTCGAGGAGTTCGACGACAAGCCGGCCGCGGCGGCGTCGATCGGCCAGGTGCACCGGGCCGTCTGGCACGACGGGCGCCGGGTCGCGGTCAAGGTGCAGTACCCGGGCGCGGGCGAGGCGCTGCTGTCCGACCTGACGCAACTGGGCCGTTTCGCCCGGCTGCTGGGGCCGCTCATCCCGGGGATGGACATCAAGCCGCTGATCTCCGAGCTGCGCGACCGGGTCTCCGAGGAGCTGGACTACGAGCTGGAGGCGCGGGCCCAGCGGGCGCACGCCGAGGAGTTCGCGGGGGATCCCGACGTGGTGGTGCCGGACGTGGTGCACCACAGCGACCAGGTGCTGGTGACGGAGTGGCTGGAGGGCATCCCGCTGTCCGAGGTCATAAGCGACGGCACGCGCGAGCAGCGGGACCGGGCCGGGCAGCTGCTGGCGCGGTTCCTCTTCTCCGGCACGGCCCGCACGGGGCTGCTGCACGCCGACCCCCACCCGGGCAACTTCCGGCTGGTGACGGGTGATGCCCCGGACGGTCCGCCGGAGAAGTGGCGGCTGGGCGTACTGGACTTCGGCACCGTCGACCGGCTGCCGCAGGGTCTGCCCACGGAGATCGGCACCGCGCTCCGGCTCACCCTGGACGGGGAGGCCGACGCGGTGCACGAGCTGCTCCGCGAGGAGGGGTTCGTCAAGCCGGAGATCGAGCTCGACCCGGGCGCGGTGCTGGAGTATCTGCTGCCGATCATCGAGCCCGCGCAGACGGAGGAGTTCACCTTCACCCGCGACTGGATGCGGGCACAGGCCACCCGGATCGCCGACCCCAGGTCACCGGCCTATCAGCTGGCGCGTCAGCTGAACCTGCCGCCGGCATATCTGTTGATTCACCGGGTGACGACAAGCACCATAGGAGTGCTGTGCCAGCTGGGGGCGACGGTGCGGCTGCGGGACGAGATGGAGGCGTGGGTGCCCGGGTTCGCGGTGGAGAGCCGGGGGCAGGAGACGCCGGCCTGACGGCTCGGGCCCCGGCCGGTACGGGGGTCTCACCACCAGGCGGAGTCGAGCCGGCCCTCGATGGCTCTGAGGTTGGCGCGGGCGCAGTCGTCGCAGAAGTAGTGGCGACTGCCGTTCTCGAAGGAGCAGGTCCAGGTCGGCGGCGTACCGTCGGCGGCGGTGGTGCCACAGCGAGCGCACGTGATCTTCTCGGCGTTCTCGGTGGCCTCAGGGTCCAACTGCACTGAATCATGCGTCTTCTGGTCCACTCCCAGACGATATCTCCGGGAGCGCCACAAGACCGCATGACGCACTCTGCGTCGCCATGCGAATACATAACGTGAACGCCGCGCGGGGCCGGTCCATTGTGGACCGGCCCCGCGGGCGTGGTTGCTGTCGCGCGAGTTCCGTTGTGCGCGTCCGGCTCGGTGGCTCAGTGCATCAGGGCCATGGCCAGGGCGCGGCGGGCACGCAGCGAGGCGCGCTCGGCGCGCCGCTGCATGCGCCGGGCGGCGGCGAGCCGCACGGCCCGGCGCTCGCCGTCGGCTTCCCGCAGCCTTTCGTGCATATGGGCTCGCGCCAGGGCTTCTGGGATGAGTTGCATTTCGAGGGTCCTGTTCTGGCGCGACTTCAGTGCGCCGGAGGTGTCACGGGTGGGGGCGTTGTGGCCGAATGGCTCGGCGGACGGGTGCTGCATCGTCGGATCCTGCTTCTGGGGGTTGTGCGTGGTGGGGCGGTCGATGGTGCCGATGACGTTCATGCGGCGACCGGGTTCTTGCGCGGGCGGCCACGGGGCCGCTTGCGGGCGACGACCACGCCCTGGACGAAGAGCTCGCCGCCCCAGACGCCCCACGGCTCACGGCGGTCCTTGGCGCCGGCCAGGCAGGCCTCGCGCAGGGGGCAGGTCTGGCAGAGGGACTTCGCGTACTCGACGTCGGCCGGGGACTCGGCGAAGAAGACCTCGGGGTCATAGCTGCGGCAGGGGACCGGGACGTCGAGGTTCTCGATCGCCTCGTCGAGGTCGGTCAGGGCGGTGAGGGGGGTCAAGGAGTCCTCCGTGGGGACGGGCGGGGGGATCAGGTCGGTGGCTACTGACGGGGTGTGTGCCTTGATGTGCACGGTGTCCATTTCCTCGTCTGTCGTTCCGGCTGGTGGCCGGGCTGGCTTCCCCCGGGCTTGGGGGCAAACAGAAGGGCCGCGGATCCCGGTGTGGGTTCCGCGGCCCTGGAAGGTGCCGACCTGATCATGCCGATCAGGCTGGATCTCTCCAGGGTTCGAGCCCACGGAAGGCCCACATCGAGAGGTTCGGGTGCTGCTTGGTCAGTTCGTTCCGGGATTCGGCGCCATTGGCCGCCGCCGCGAGGGCATAGGCCTGGGCCTCTGCCTGCGCTGCAGCCGCTACCACCGGCGCCTGCGTCGGTCGCTTCTCGGAGACGGCGGAGCCGACGACGGACGGACCGCCGGCGAACAGGCCGGAGCCGAGCAGACCGGTGCCCTGGAACGGGCCGAAGGCGGCGCCGAGCGTGCAGGCGGCGACGACCGGGCGATCGGTCATTTTGTTGCTGGCGATAAAGCTGATCATTGTCTCCGCCTCCTCTCGGCGTCTTCGGGGACCGGTGCGGGACCAGTCCGGTACGGTTTTCGGTTCAGTACAGCACGGAGCCGGCGGTTCCCGGAAGGACCCGTCGTTTCCTGCTCGGAAGGCTATGGGTAGGCCGTCCGCGCGCGCAAACTATTTTTCCGGAGAGTCTTCCGAGGCGTTCGGGGACGTCTCGTCCGAGGCCGGATCTCCGCCTGCGCACAGGGTCAGGACCTCGGCGCCGAACTTCTCCAGCTTGCGTTTCCCCACTCCTGAGATGCGCGAGAGCTCCGCCTCGGTTCCCGGCACGGCCTCGGCGATCGCGAGGAGCGTCTTGTCGGTGAAGACGCAGAAAGCGGGCTGGCCGAGCCGGCGGGCCTGCTCGGCACGCCAGTCGTGGAGCCGCTCGTAGAGCGCCTCGTCCAGCTCGGCGGGGCAGTCCTCGCAGCGCATCAGCTTGATCTCGCCAGCGTCGATCAGCGTCCGGCCGCAGACCCGGCAGCGCGCGGAACCCCGCACCCGGCGGACGGCACCGCGCTCGACACCGCCCCGGACCGGCGCCGGGGCGGCGCCCGGGCGGGGCGCCGCCGAGCCGGGCCGCAGCCCGTTGAGGAAGCGGGTGGCCCGCCGGGAGGGACGGCCGCCCGGGGTCCGCGAGAGCGACCAGGAGAGCGTCAGATGCACCCGGGCGCGGGTGACGCCGACATAGAGCAGGCGGCGCTCCTCCTCGATCTGCTCGTCGGTCTTGGCGTAGGTGATCGGCAGCATGCCCTCGGTGAGACCGACCAGGAAGACGGCGTCCCACTCCAGGCCCTTGGCGGCGTGGAGTGAGGCGAGAGTCACACCCTCGACGGTCGGCGCGTGCTGGGCGCCCGCCCGCTCGTCCAGCTCGGCGACCAGATCGGCGAGGGCGGCGTCCGGCCGGGCCCGCGCGAAGTCCTCGGCGAGCCGCACCAGGGCGGCGAGGGACTCCCAGCGGTCGCGGACGGCTCCGGAGCCGGCGGGCGGCTCCGGCGTCCAGCCACGGGTGCCCAGCACGGCCCGCACCTGCGAGGGCAGGTCCAGCGCGTCGGCGAGCTGGGCGTCCGCGCCGCGCCCGGCCCGGGCGGCGCCGCGCAGCAGCAGCTGGGCCTCGCGCACCTCCGGGCGCTCGAAGAACCGCTCGGCGCCGCGCAGCTGGTAGGGCACACCGGCGTCGGCCAGCGCCTGCTCGTAGACCTCGGACTGGGCGTTGATGCGGTACAGGATCGCGATCTCGCTCGCGGGGACGCCGGAGTCGATGAGCTCCCGCACGCGCCGGGCCGTGCCCTCGGCCTCCGCGGGCTCGTCGGCGAACTCGGCGTAGACCGGCTCCGGTCCGCCCGGGCGCTGCGAGACCAGCTCCAGCCGGTGCTCCGCGGCACGGCCGCGCGCCTGGGAGAGCAGCCCGTTGGCCAGGTGCACCACCTGGGGGGTGGAGCGGTAGTCACGGACGAGCTTGACGACGGTGGCGTGCGGATGCCGGGTGCGGAAGTTCAGCAGGTGGTCGGGGGTGGCGCCGGTGAACGAGTAGATCGTCTGGCTGGCGTCGCCCACGACGCACAGGCTGTCCCGGTCGCCCAGCCACAGCTCCAGCAGCCGCTGCTGCAGGGGGCTGACGTCCTGGTACTCGTCGACGACGAAGTGCTGGTACTGGCGGCGGACGGTCTCGGCGATGTCGTGCCGGTCCTGGAGCACACCCACGGTGAGCAGCAGCACGTCCTCGAAGTCGATCACGCCGCGGTCGCGCTTGAGCTGCTCGTACGTCGCGTAGATCCGGGAGGTCTCGGCCGGGTCGCGGGGCACCTCGCGGCCGGCCTTCGCGGCGGCCGCGGGGTAGTCCTCCGGGACGGTCTGGGTGACCTTGGCCCATTCGATCTCGGCCGTCACGTCCCGCAGCTCGTTGCGGTCGAGGCGCACCC
>NZ_JBFAPH010000300.1:0-7755 GCF_040675635.1 Streptomyces sp. NPDC049577 | reverse complement strand
GCCCGTGCCCCCGGCCCCCGCGGCCGGCTCCGGCAACGGCGCAGCCCGCCCGAAGCTGCCCGCCCGCGGTGCGGCGAGCTGGGGCAACGACCAGAACCAGGGCGGCCGTCAGGCCCCCGTGGACGACTGGCCCGTCGCCTCCCAGGGCCCGGCGCGCGCCGCGCAGGACGCGCCGCGCGGCCACGAGGACGTCGACGGCGGCTTCCCGGCTGCGCGCCAGGGCAACTCCGGCACGGGTCAGTTCGCCCGCCCGGCGAACCCCGCCCCGGCCGCCGGCCCCGGCGACACGTCGCAGTTCCCGGCCGTCGCGCCCGCTCCGGGCCGCGGCCCCGGTGACACGGCGCAGTTCCCGCCGGTCCCCGCGGACCCGCAGAACAGCACCACGGGCCAGTTCCCGCAGGCCGCCCCGGGCGGCCAGCAGAACAGCACGACCGGCCAGTTCAGCACCGGCCAGTTCCCGCAGGCCGCCGCCGGCGACCGGCAGAACAGCCCGCAGAACGGTCCGCAGTACGGCCAGCAGGGTGGCCGGCAGGGCGGCCGGTCCAACAACAGCACGACCGGCCAGTTCGAGCTGCCCAGCGGCCCCACCGGTACCGGCCAGTTCGAGCTGCCCGGTTCCGTCGGACAGCCGCAGCAGCCGCAGCAGCCTCAGGGGCAGGCGGGGACGCCGCTCTTCGAGGAGCTGGAGTCCCACTGGTTCCGGGGCGCCGACGAGTCGGCCGTCCCCGAGCAGCCGGCGGGCTCCGAGCACCGGCTGCCCCGCCGCGTGCCGGGCCCGACGCCCACCCCGGGCGACGGCCCGCAGAGCCACGCGGTGCGCCAGGACCGTCCGCGGCCCGAGACCCCCGCGCCGGGCCGCCAGCAGGGCCCCGCCGCGCCCACCGCCCCCAGCCCCACGCAGGGCGAGTGGCGGGAGACGGCCAACGACGAGCGCTGGCGCCGCGCCGAGCAGGTCCGCGAACCGGCCGCCGGCGGCAAGACCTCCTCCGGTCTGCCGCGCCGCGTGCCCCGCGCCAACCTCGTCGACGGGACCGCGCAGCAGGAGCCGAGCATCCCCGCGGGCCCGCAGGTCTCCCGCGCGCCCGACGACGTACGCGGCCGACTGACCAATCTCCGCCGGGGCATCCAGCAGGGACGTCAGGCCGGCAGCGGTTCGACCACCGGCAGCCACCCCGCCGGTCCCACTTATCAGCAGGAGCGTTAGTTGAGTCCGATGAGCCAGGCGGCACAGAATCTGAACTGGTTGATCACCAACTTCGTGGCGAACACCCCGGGGGTGTCCCACACGGTGGTGGTGTCCGCCGACGGGCTTCTGCTGGCGATGTCCGAGGGCTTCCCGCGCGACCGCGCCGACCAGCTGGCGGCGGTCGCGTCCGGGCTGACCTCGCTGACGGCCGGCGCGTCCCGGATCTTCGAGGGCGGCCCGGTCAACCAGACCGTGGTGGAGATGGAGCGCGGCTTCCTCTTCATCATGTCCGTCTCGGACGGTTCGTCCCTGGCCGTGCTGGCGCACCCGGAGTGCGACATCGGCCTCGTGGGCTACGAGATGGCGCTTCTCGTCGACCGCGCCGGCAACGTCCTGACGCCGGAGCTCCGTTCCGAACTTCAGGGCAGCCTGCTGAACTGACCCGCGCCATCACAGGAAATCCCGTCCGACCGTACGGCCGAAACTCCCCCCACCGGCCCCCGCTCGACGGCATTATTGCCATCCTGCTGTCCCGACCGGAGGATTCATGACCCCGCCCGCCTCGCCCGGCCCGTACGGCGCTTCGCATCACCACGCGTCGTACGGGAGTGAAGGCGACCAGCCACTGGTCCGCCCCTATGCCATGACGGGTGGCCGAACCCGGCCCCGCTACCAGCTGGCCATCGAGGCCCTGGTGAGCTCCACCGCGGACCCGGCCCACCTCGGTGGGCTGCTGCCGGAGCACCAGCGCATCTGCCACCTGTGCCGCGAGGTCAAGTCGGTGGCGGAGGTCTCCGCGCTGCTGAACATGCCCCTGGGCGTGGCGCGGATCCTGGTGGCGGACCTGGCGGAGGCCGGCATGGTGGCGATCCACCAGCCGGGCGGCGGCGAGTCCGGCGGTACACCGGATGTGACACTGCTCGAAAGGGTGCTCAGTGGACTTCGGAAGCTCTAGCGGAAGCGTCGCGCGTTCGACGACCTCCGCGAAGATCGTGGTCGCCGGCGGCTTCGGCGTCGGCAAGACCACATTCGTCGGCGCGGTCTCGGAGATCAGTCCGCTGCGCACCGAAGCCGTGATGACCTCGGCCTCGGCCGGCATCGACGACCTGAGCCACGTCCAGGACAAGACCACGACCACCGTGGCCATGGACTTCGGCCGCATCACCCTCGATGACGACCTGATCCTGTACCTGTTCGGTACGCCCGGTCAGGACCGGTTCTGGTTCATGTGGGACGACCTGGTGCGCGGCGCCATCGGTGCGGTCGTGCTGGTGGACACCCGCCGGCTGGCGGACTGTTTCCCGGCCGTGGACTACTTCGAGAACAGCGGCCTGCCGTTCGTCATCGCCCTCAACGGCTTCAACGGACACCAGCCGTACACCCCGGACGAGGTCCGGGAGGCGCTGCAGATCGGCCCGGACGCGCCGATCATCACCACCGACGCACGCCACCGCAACGAGGCCAAGAGCGCTTTGATCACCCTGGTCGAACACGCGCTCATGGCGCGGCTGAAATAGGGTTGCGCGCCACGGAGTTCCGATACTCCGTGGCTGTGGCATTGACCACGGCGAAGCCCGGGCTTCATAACGTTTCGACAGAGAATTGGCCGGACGCGACCACACGTCGCGTTCGGCCAACTTCGCTCTGCGCACATACGGCCTGCCATTTGGCGCCACTCGCTCTTAATGCCCGTTTTATGTCAGGCAAATCGTGGCCTTCACCGGCTCTGTCCGATGTTTGGAATGCACCTGCCCGGCGTGCTGGAATTCCCGGACTGAGCAGTCATGGCTCAGTGGAAATACGGCACGGCACAGGTGCAGACGCCGAGAGGTTGTTGGTCGAGTGAGGCGAAGAAAGACGGGCGCCGCGCAGCAGACGCGAGACGCGCGGGGTAACTTCACCCCGCCGTCGCGTTCAGCGGTACCGCCTTCCGACATGCCGGAAACCCCCGCCCCGCCCGCCGAGGGCAGTGGCGGCAGATTCTCGCCGCGCAACTGGCGAGTGCCGACCCGGCTGAACGCGATCCTGCTCATCCCGGTGCTCGTGGCCCTCGTCTTCGGCGGCCTGGACGTCAAGAAGTCCGTCGACACCTGGACCGAGGCCAAGGACGCCGCCAACACCGCGCGTGTCGTGCAGGCGGCCGCCACCTACGCCCACGCCGTCATCGACGAGCGTGACGTGAGCGCGCAGCCGCTGCTGGAGGGCCGCCGCGACGACCCGGCCGTGAAGAAGGCCCAGGACGTCACGGACGCCGCCCGCGCGGAGTTCGACAAGGCCGTCAAGAAGATGCCGGACACGCCGAGTCTGCGGCGCCGTCTCAAGCTCTTCCGCGCCGCCGAGGAGACCCTGCCCAAGCTGCGCCAGGCCGCCTACACCCCGGCCCTGGACGGCGTGAAGACCGAGGACGGCTACGGCGCCCTCCAGCGTCCCCTCATGGCCTTCGCCAACGAACTGGGCCTGGGCACCGGTCGCGTCACCGCCTACGGCCGCATGGTCTACGCGATCCAGCTCGCCAAGGCCGCGGAGTCGCTCCAGCGCTCCATCGGCATGCACCTGCTGGTCAAGCCGGGCTCGGCCAAGGACCGCGCGGTGGAGGAGACGGCCTTCTCCTCGTACAACTTCCTGGAGTACGTGGCCCGCGGCGAGTACGAGGCCGACGGCACCGACGACGACATCAGCGACCTGAACGACGTCATGGCCACCAAGGCGCAGGTCAACGAGCAGGACAAGATGGTCCTCGCCATCCAGTCCGGCGCCACGCCCGCGCAGCTGAAGGCCAAGGACATCACCCCCGAGTCCTGGATGGCCGTCTCGACTTCGAAGTTCGAGGCCTACCGCTCGATCGAGCAGAAGCTCGCCGACAAGGCCGTGGCCGACGCCGAGAAGGTCTCCTCGGACGCCCAGCAGTCCGCGATCGTCAACTCTTCGATCATGGTCTTCGCCCTGATCGTCGCCTTCGTGGTGGCCGGGATGATGGCGCGCCGCATGAGCCGCAACATGCGCCGTCTGCGCGGTGCCGCCTTCGACATCGCCGAGCAGCGCCTGCCGGCCCTGGTCGACCAGCTCTCGCGCACCGACCCCGGTCGCGTGGACACCCGTGTCGAACCGATCCCGATCACCACCCGGGACGAGATCGGCGAGGTCGCCCGCGCCTTCGACCAGGTCCACCGCGAGGCCGTGCGACTCGCCGCCGAGCAGGCCCTGCTCCGTGGCAACGTCAACGCGATCTTCACCAACCTCTCGCGCCGCAGCCAGAGCCTGATCGAGGGCCAGCTGACCCTCATCACGGAGCTGGAGAACAACGAGGCCGACCCGGACCAGCTGGAGAACCTCTTCCGGCTCGACCACCTGGCCACCCGTATGCGCCGCAACGGCGAGAACCTGCTGATTCTCGCCGGCGAGGAGCCCGGCCGCCGCTGGGACCAGCCGATCCCGCTGGTCGACGTGCTGCGTGCCGCCTCCTCCGAGGTGGAGGCGTACGAGCGCATCGAGCTCAGCGGCGTGCCCGACGCCGAGATCCACGGCCTCGCCGTCACCGACCTCGTGCACCTGCTCGCCGAGCTGCTGGAGAACGCCACCACGTTCTCCTCCCCGCACACCAAGGTCCGCGTCACCGCGACCCGGCTGCCCGACGGCCGAGTCATGGTCGAGATCCACGACAAGGGCATCGGCCTCACCGCCGAGGACTTCGCCGACATCAACCACAAGCTGGCCAACCCGCCGACGGTGGACGCCGCGATCTCCCAGCGCATGGGTCTGTTCGTGGTCGGCCGCCTGGCGACCCGGCACGGCATCCGCGTCCAGCTGCGCCCCTCGGGCGAGCAGGCCGGCACCACCTCGCTGGTCATGCTGCCGGACGCCATCACCCACGGTGGCGGCGCCGACGACCTCGCCGACGGCGACGACTTCACCGTCTCCCGGATCGTGCCCGAGCAGTCGGGCCAGCACGGTCAGCTCGGCAACGGCCGGATGCGGACCGCCGCGGAGCTCGGCTTCGACGACAGCCGTTACGAGCAGGAGCAGCGGCCGGACGCCCAGTCCGGAGCCACGCTGGACCCGATCGGCCGCTCGCGACTGCGCGAGGAGCGCCGCGCGGCACTGGAGGCGCAGGGCGCCGACAACCGCCCGCTCTTCCGCGACGAGGCGCCGCAGCAGCAGTCGCAGCAGCAGTCCTTCGAGCAGACGGGCCAGTTCGAGCAGCCGCAGTCCTTCGAGCGGACCGGTCAGTTCGAGCAGCCGCAGCCGTACGAGCAGACGGGCCAGTTCGAGCAGCCCCAGCCGTACGAGCGGACCGGCCAGTTCGAGCAGCCCCAGCCGTACGAGCAGACGGGCCAGTTCGAGCAGCCGTACCAGCAGGACGGCTACGCGGACACCGGTTACCAGGACTCCTCCTCCACCGGCCGGCAGGCCTACGCCGACTTCAACGGCCAGGCCCCGCAGGGCGAGTGGAACGAGACGGGTGCGTACCGGTCCGAGTACGGACAGGGCTACGGAGCGGAATCGGAATCCCTGCCGTCCGCTGACACGGCCCAGCCGGAGCGCGTAGAGTTCGACCGTCCGGGCCCCGCGACGAGCGGCTCCAACTCGCTGACCGAGTCCGGTCTGCCGCGTCGTGCGACGCAGTGGCAGCCGGAGGCGGGCGAGGCGGCCACGCGGGACGGCGCAGCACCGGTGCAGTCCCAGCGGGAGGTCCCACAGCAGCCTCAGGAGGGTGAGAAGCCCGATTGGCGGTCGGCGAACGACGAGCGCTGGCAGCGTGCCGAGCAGCTCCGGGACCCCAAGGCCGGCGGCATCACCCCCTCCGGTCTCCCCCGTCGCGTGCCGAAGGCCAACCTGGTCGAGGGCAAGGCCGCGGAGACCCCCCAGAGCGGGCCCCAGATCTCCCGCGCCCCGGAGGACGTCCGCGGCAGGTTGGCGAACCTCCGCCGCGGCATCCAGCAGGGACGCAGCGCGGGGGCCGAGCCCACCGCGAACGAGCAGCAGCATGAGCAACACGACCAGGGCTTCGGCCCCGGCGGCACCTACAATCAGGAGCGTTAGTGTGAGCCCGATGAGCCAGGCGGCGCAGAACCTGAACTGGTTGATCACCAGTTTCGTGGACAACACCCCAGGGGTGTCCCACACCGTCGTGGTCTCCGCCGACGGACTCCTTCTGGCGATGTCCGAAGGGTTTCCGCGGGACCGCGCGGACCAGCTGGCGGCGGTCGCCTCCGGCCTGACCTCGCTGACCGCCGGTGCCTCCCGGATCTTCGAGGGCGGCGCGGTCAACCAGACCGTGGTGGAGATGGAGCGCGGCTTCCTCTTCATCATGTCCGTCTCGGACGGTTCCTCGCTGGCCGTGCTGGCGCACCCGGAGTGCGACATCGGCCTCGTGGGCTACGAGATGGCTCTCCTGGTCGACCGCGCCGGCAACGTGCTGACGCCGGAGCTCCGCTCCGAACTGCAGGGCAGCCTTCTCAACTAGCAAAGAGGCAGTGCGTTTCGCGCCACCGCGCCATAGGGTGCGGTGGCGCGACCAGCAGCAGAGAAGCAAGTTGGAGGAGGAGACGTGGCAACGCCCCCAGGCGGTTACCCGTATGGACATGACCAGCAGGCGGAGCCCCCGCTGAACCGCTACAACTTCCCCTCCGCCCCGAGCCACCGGGCACAGCCGGAGCCGCGCGCCCAGCGCGTCCCGGCCCAGTCCCCGACCCAGCGGCGCGGGGGGCCGTCCTCGGGCGGCACGCACAATCCGCTGGTCCGCCCCTACGCGATGACCGGCGGCCGGACCAGGCCGCGGTACCAGCTCGCCATCGAGGCGCTGGTGCACACCACGGCCCAGCCGTCCCAGCTCCAAGGGCAGTTGCCGGAACACCAGCGCATCTGCCACCTGTGCCAAGAGATCAAATCGGTCGCCGAGGTCTCGGCACTCCTCTCCATTCCGCTCGGCGTCGCCCGGATCCTGGTCGCCGACCTGGCCGAGGCCGGACTCGTCGCCATTCATCAGCCCGGCGGCGACGCGTCCGCCGGCGGACAGCCTGACGTGACACTGCTCGAAAGGGTGCTCAGTGGACTTCGGAACCTCTAGCGGCGAGGCAGCCCGCTCCACCACCTCCGCAAAGATCGTGGTGGCGGGTGGCTTCGGCGTGGGCAAGACCACGTTCGTCGGCGCGGTCTCGGAGATCAACCCGCTGCGCACCGAAGCCGTGATGACTTCCGCCTCGGCGGGGATCGACGACCTCACCCACGCGCCGGACAAGACCACGACGACCGTGGCCATGGACTTCGGCCGTATCACCCTGGACCAGGACCTGATCCTGTACCTGTTCGGTACGCCCGGTCAGGACCGGTTCTGGTTCATGTGGGACGACCTGGTGCGCGGCGCCATCGGTGCCGTGGTGCTGGTGGACACCCGCCGGCTGGCGGACTGCTTCCCGGCCGTGGACTACTTCGAGAACAGCGGCCTGCCGTTCGTCATCGCCCTCAACGGCTTCGACGGACACCAGCCGTACACCCCGGACGAGGTCCGGGAGGCGCTGCAGATCGGCCCGGACGCGCCGATCATCACCACCGACGCACGCCACCGCAAC
>NZ_JBFAPH010000299.1:0-7767 GCF_040675635.1 Streptomyces sp. NPDC049577 | reverse complement strand
CGCCAAGAAGGCCAGAATCGTCGCCGTCCGGGTACTGGACGCCCAGGGCTCCGGCAGCACCGAGCAGGTCGTCGCCGGCATCGACTGGGTCACCAAGAACCACAAGGGTCCCTCCGTCGCCAATATGAGCCTCGGCGGCGGCGCGGACGAGGCGCTCGACGCGGCCGTGCGCAAGGCGATCGCCTCGGGCGTCACCTTCGCCGTCGCGGCGGGCAACGAGTCCACCGACGCCGGCCAGGGTTCCCCGGCCCGGGTCAAGGAGGCGATCACCGTCGCCTCCACCACCAAGGACGACCAGCAGTCCGACTTCTCCAACTTCGGCAGCGTCGTCGACCTCTACGCCCCCGGCTCGGACATCACCTCCGACTGGAACGACAGCGACTCCGGCACCAAGACCATCTCCGGCACGTCCATGGCCACCCCGCACGTGACGGGCGCCGCCGCGCTCTACCTGAGCGGCCACAAGGACGCGACCCCGGAGCAGGTGGCGAGCGCGCTCACCCAGGGGGCCACGGCCGGCAAGGTCACCAGCCCCGGCGCGGGCACCCCGAACAAGCTGCTCAAGGTCGTCCCGTAACCCGGTAGGCCACCCCGGACGGCACGCGGCCGGCCGTCGCACCCCACCCCCACGGGGCGCGACGGCCGGCCGTCGGCGTCCCGCGGCAACGGAACGACGCGGACCGGGACATCACGCACCCGTCAATCGGTCCGCCCGTCCAGCGTGCGGATGACGCGGGCCGGATTGCCCACGGCCACGACCCCGGCCGGCAGGTCCGCCGTCACCACCGCGCCGGCCCCCACGACCGTGTCCTCGCCGATCGTCACCCCCGGGCAGACGATCACCCCGCCCCCGAGCCAGACGTTGTCGCCGATCGTCACCGGCACCCCCTTCTCCCAGCCCTCCCGGCGCCGCACCGGATCCACCTCGTGCGTCGCGGTCAGCACCTGCGCATAGGGGCCGATCTGCACGTCCGCCCCGATCGTGATGGCCGCGGAGTCCAGGAAAACGGCCCCGAAGTTGACGAACGTCCCGCTGCCGATGCTGATGTGGTAGCCGAAGTCGCAGTGGAACGGCGGCCGGATGCGCACGTCCTCCCCGACAGAGCCGAGCAGCCGGCGCAGGATCTCCGCCCGCTCGGCCGGCTCCGCGCACTCGGCGGCGTTGTAGGCCGCGCACAGCTCGACGCGGCGCCGGGTGTCGGCGGCCAGCTCCGGGTCGTCGGGGACGAACCAGTCACCGGCCAGCATCCGTCGCTTGTTCTCACCCATGTCACCCTCCCCTCGAAAGACGCCACGCTCCCCGAGGGGCTCGGCCGCGTCAAGGTGATCCGGTGCGCTCACGTGGACTGGAGCAGGAGCAGGGCGATGTCGTCGGTGTGCTGCCCGCTGGGGCAGGTCCGCTGGACGAGACTTTCGATGAGCCGGTGCAGCGGGAGATCGCTCGCCTCGGTCAGCTGCCGCGCGAGATCGCCGGTGGTCCGGCCGATGTCGGTGCCGGGGGTCTCCACGAGCCCGTCGGTGTAGAGGGCGAGGACGGCCCCCGGGGGCACGGGCGCGGTGGTGAGCGGGTAGGGAACCTCGATGCCGGTGCCGAGCGGAGGGCCGGGATCGACGTCGAGCGCTCGGGCGCGGCCGCCGGGGTGCCGCAGGAGCGGTGGCGGATGCCCGGCACTCGCGAGAGTGACTTCGTGGCGGGCCAGATCGAGATGGGCGTAGAGACACGTGACGAAACGGTCCATGTCCAGGTCGGTCACGTCACGGTCGGTGCGGGCGAGGACCTCGTCGGGGGAGGCGCCGGCGGTGGCGTGCGAGTGGACGGCGGTGCGCACCTGGCCCATGAGGGCGGCCGCCGTCACGTCGTGGCCCTGCACGTCTCCGATGACCGCCGCCGCGGTGGTGTCGCTGAGCCGGATCAGGTCGTAGAAGTCCCCGCCGACGTCCATCCCGTAACTGGCGGGCAGATAGCGGGCGGCGACGTCCAGGCCGCTCACCGTGGGCAGGGTGTGCGGCAGGAGCGTCTGCTGGAGGGCGTGGGCGAGGCTGTGCTTGGCGTCGTAGAGGCGGGCGCGGTCCAGGGCCTGCGCGATGAGCCCCGCCAGGGGAACGAGGATGCCGCGTTCCTCGGCGGTGAACACATGGGGCTGGTCGTAGGCGAGCACGCAGCAGCCGATGGGGCGCCCGGAGGTGATCAGCGGCAGGAACGCCCAGGCCTGTTTGTCGCTCGTGTGCGGCGCCCTGGGGTAGTCGCGGCTCAGTTCGGCGCGGTCGGCGAAGAAGGAGGGCGTGCCGGTGGCCAGCGCGGGACCGACGGGATTGACGTCGGCGTCCATCGGCAGACCGTCGAGAAGCTCGATGACGTCCGGGGAGTAGCCGCGATAGCCGATGATCTTCATCCGCCCGGCCTCGGCCGTGGACATGATCACGCCCCGGGCCCCGAAGGCGGGCAGGATCTGGTCCGCGGCCAGGTCGATGACGTCCTGGACGCTCACCGTCTCGGTCAGCGCGGCCGCCAGATGCATCAGCTGGTAGATCCGGCCCGAGGACCCCATGGCGGCCGCGACAGGCTCGGGCGGGCCGGCGCGCCCCCGGCCGGGAGTGATGAGGATGCTGATGCCGCTGCCGTCCGGATACAGCCGGAAGTCCAGCCACCGGTCCGGCGGCCGCAGAATGCCCAGGGAGAGCGGCTCTCGACTGGTCACGGCGGTGCGGTAGGCGTCCGCCCATGCGTCGTTGTCCAGCCAGGGCAGCGCGTTCCAGGGCACCACGCCCAGCATCTGCTCGGCGGGACAGCCCAGCAGGCCGGCGGCGGCGGTGTTGGCGAAGGCGACGCGCCCTTCCCGGTCCAGGGCGACGGTACCCACGGGAAGGCGCTCGACCAGATCGGTCGCCGCCAGCGCGGGCTGTGGCGCCCCCGCGTCGGTACGGTGCACGGGGACGATCCGGGGCTTCTCCGGAATGACCGGCGGGCGAGCGGCCCCGTCCAGCACACGGGCGATGCGCCGGGCACTGAAGGTGATGTTCCCGCGCTCCCGCGGAGTGAGCCGGGCCGGATGGCCCACGGGCCACACCAGCAGCAACGCGCCCCAGCAATGCCGGACGCCCTTGAGCGGGGCGGCCGCGAGCGAGAGCTGGTAGGGGAAGAACGCGGCGACGCGCGGATAGCGGCGGACCATGTCCTCCTGGCGCCCCACCCACACCAGACGCTCCTCCAGCACCGCCTGCGCGGTCGGACCCGGGGACGTCAGCGACAGCCGCTTCCACGGCGAGGACGTGGCGACCGGCATGCCGGCCATCACGGCCAGCCCCAGCACGGGCTTCTCCGGATCCAGCAGATAGACGCCCCCGCTCGTGGCACCCGTCCGGTGCACGGCCAGTGCCACCGCCTCACCCAGGAGATCGGCCGTGCCCGGAAGCTCACCGTGACCAGTCACGTCGTTCTCCTCGCAGGCCGCAGCCCCGGCGCACCTATAACAGGACCGTACTCCCGTCCGACGGGGGCGGCATGCCGGCCGGTCCGGAGCCCGCGGCCCGGGGCCGTACGCCCGACACGCCGTAGCATGCCGCCATGATCACTCGAAGGGATGACGGCTACGAGATCGCCACCGATCCGGACCGTCTCGACGTCGACCTGCTGCACCACTGGCTGTCCACGGACACCTACTGGGCCCGGGGCCGCAGCCGCGAGAAGGTCGAACAGTCCATCGGCGCCTCCCTCAACTTCGGCGTCTACGACGCGACCGGCGCCCAGGCCGCCTACGCGCGCGTCGTCACCGACCTCACGACCTTCGCCTGGCTCTGCGACGTCTACGTCGACCGCGCCCACCGGGGCAAGGGCCTCGGCACCTGGCTCGCCACCACGGTGCGCGACCACCTCGCCCCGTACGGGATCCGGCGCGCCCTGCTGGCCACCCAGGACGCCCACGGCGTCTACGCCAAGGCCGGCTTCGGACCCCTGCCCGACCCAGCACACATGATGATCATGACCTTCGACCGGTGAGAACGCCCCGGGCGGGCACCGTCCCCGACGGCCCGCGCCCGCCCGTTCGCCCTCGCTACCATGCGCCCATGATGGCGAGCGCCGACTTCGACCCCTGGTGCCCACGATTCGCCGCCGACCCCTACCCCGGCTACGCGAGGCTGCGCGCCACATCCCGCGCCCACTGGTTCGCCCCCAGCCGCCAATGGCTGATACCGCACTACGCCGACGTCCGCGCCCTCCTGCGCGACCGCCGCCTGGGCCGCACCTATCTGCACCGCTTCACCCACGAGGAATTCGGCCGGACCCCGCCGCCCGCCGCGCACGAACCCTTCCACGTCCTCAACGGCAACGGCCTGCTCGACCTGGAAGCCCCCGACCACACCCGCATCCGCCGCCTGGTGTCGAAGGCGTTCACCCCCCGCACGGTCGAGGAGCTCGCCCCCGCCGTCGCACGGCTGGCCCGTGAACTGGTCGACGGCCTCCTCGCCGACGGTGGCGGAGACCTGATCGGCGCTCTGGCCGAGCCCTTACCGGTCGCCGTCATCGCCGAGATGCTCGGCATACCCCCGGCCGACCGGGGACTGCTCCGCCCCTGGTCCGCCGACATCTGCGGCATGTACGAGCTGAACCCCGGCGAGGAGACGGCACGACGCGCCGTACGCGCCTCCCTCGACTTCTCCGCCTACCTCGGCGAACTGATCGCCCACCGCCGAAGCCATCCCGGCGACGACCTGATCAGCACGCTGATCACCGCCCACGACGAGGGCGACCGGCTCACCGAGCAGGAACTGATCTCCACCTGCGTCCTGCTCCTCAACGCCGGCCACGAGGCCACCGTCAACACCATCGGCAACGGCTGGTGGGCCCTCTTCCGCCACCCGGACCAGCTCGCCGCCCTCCGCGCCGAGCCCGCCCTCCTGCCGCAGGCCGTGGAGGAGCTGATGCGCTACGACACCCCGCTCCAGCTCTTCGAACGCTGGGTCCTCGACGACATCGAGATCGACGGCACCCTCATCCCGCGCGGCAGCGAGGTGGCCCTCCTCTTCGGCTCCGCCAACCACGACCCGGCCCGCTTCCGGCACCCCGACCGCCTGGACCTCACCCGCACCGACAACCCCCACCTGAGCTTCGGCGCCGGAATCCACTACTGCCTGGGAGCCCCGCTCGCCCGCGTCGAACTGATCGCAGCCTTCGGAGAACTTCTCCGCAGAGCGCCCCGCCTGCGCCTCGTTTCGGAGCCCGAACGGAAACCGGGCTTTGTGCTCAGGGGCCTGAAAGGTCTGCTCGTCGCATGCGCTTAATGGCAGGGCGTGAGGAGGAATGCGGCCGGGTGTGAGGCGGGGCATAGGGCGTGGGTCACATACGCCCTCGGCTAGTGATAAGCGGTGCGTGTTTTTGGGGGTTTCAAGGCGTTTGTCCTGGGGTTTTCTACGCTGTGGGGTCGTAGGTCACAGTCTTGTCGGGGGTTTTGGGCGCCGCTAACAATGGCTGAGTCGCACGGCGCCGTCGACCGAGAAACGGCGCTTTTTCTTGCGCCAGGTACGGCCACTGCGACGTTCGCGATTGGAAGAGGTTCAGCTCAGTTATGCGCTCCACCCACTCCGGTTATACCCGTCTGACCAAGGCCCACAAGATCTCCGCCACCGGTATCGCTACCGCGTCGATCGCGGCGGCTGCGTTCGCCGCCGTTTCGGCCGGCACGGCCTCTGCTGCGGAGACGCGTCCGGTGAAGACCGTTGCCTGGAATGCCGAGTCGTTCGGTGCGACGCAGCAGGACGAGCTGACCAAGGTTGTCGCGGACGCCGCCGCGCAGGGCAAGACCGAGGCCGCTGCCGTGAAGAAGGCCGCCGCGGACGCCGAGGCGAAGAAGAAGGCCGACGCCGACGCCGCCGCGAAGGCGAAGGCGGACAAGGAGCGCGCCGCCAAGGCTGCCGCTTCCCGTTCGGAGGCCCGCAAGCCGGTCAAGGCCGCCCCTGCCAAGCCTGCCGCTCCGGCGCCGAAGGCCTATGGCGACAATCTGGAGGGCTGGATCGCCCAGGCGCTGGACATCATGCACGCCAAGGGCATCCCGGGTTCCTATGACGGCGTCAAGCGCAACATCATGCGCGAGTCGACCGGTAACCCGAAGGCCATCAACGACTGGGACGTCAACGCCGTCAACGGCGTTCCCTCCAAGGGTCTGCTGCAGATCATCGACCCGACGTTCAAGGCGTATCACGTCGAGGGCACGTCCTGGGACATCTGGGACCCGGTCGCCAACATCGTCGCGTCCTGCAACTACGCGGCCGACAAGTACGGCTCCATGGACAACGTCAACTCCGCGTACTGATCGGCAGCACTGAACGGCAAGTGGAACGGCATGCCCACGGCCCCGCCGGGAAGACGCGGGGGCACGCCGCCGGGGCACCGGGCCCCGGCCGGTGCACGCGGGAGGGCCACCCATGGCGACAGTCGACCGACACGCGCCGGAAACCGGAACGATCACCACCTCGGTACCCGCACGGCTGGACCGTCTGCCCTGGTCGCGCTGGCACTGGATGGTCGTGCTGGGACTCGGCACGGTGTGGATACTCGACGGCCTCGAAGTGACCGTCGTCGGCAACATCGCCTCCCGCCTCTCGGAGAAGGGCAGCGGAATCGCGATCAGCGGTTCCGAGGTCACCGGGATCGCCGCCGCCCTCTATGTGGCCGGCGCCTGCACGGGTGCCTTGCTCTTCGGCTGGCTGACCGACCGGTACGGGCGCAAGAAACTGTTTCTGCTCACCCTCGCCCTGTATCTCGGCGCAACCGGACTGACGGCACTTTCCTTCGACTCCTGGTGGTTCTTCGCCTTCCGCTTTCTCACCGGCTGCGGAATCGGCGGCGAATACGCCGCCATCAATTCCGCCATCGACGAACTGATCCCCGCCTCGCACCGCGGCCGGGTCGATCTGCTGGTCAACGGAAGCTTCTGGATCGGCGCGGTGGGCGGGTCGCTGCTGTCGATCGTCATGCTCGACACCGACCTGTTCCCCGCGAACGTGGGCTGGCGGCTGACCTTCGCCCTCGGCGTCGTGCTCGGACTGGTGATCCTGCTGGTCCGCCGGCACGTGCCCGAATCGCCGCGCTGGCTGTTCATCCACGGCCGCGGCCCCGAGGCCGAGGAACTCGTGACGTCGATCGAGGAGCGGATCGCCGCCGAGACCGGCCGCGAGTGCGGGCCCGTCGACCGGCGGATCACCGTCCACCAGCGCAAGAGCATCGGATTCCGCACCGTCGCGCGGACCGTCTTCCGCTCGTACCCGCGCCGCTCCGCGCTGGGCCTCGCGCTCTTCATCGGCCAGGCCTTCCTGTACAACGCCATCACCTTCGGCTTCGGCGCGATCCTGACCCGGTTCTTCTCCGTGCCCTCCGGGCACACCGGCTACTACTTCGCCGTCATCGCCTTCGGCAACTTCCTCGGGCCGCTGCTGCTGGGGCCGCTCTTCGACACCCTCGGACGACGACCGATGATCACCGGGACGTACGTACTGAGCGGACTGCTGCTCTTCGCGACCGCCTGGCTCTTCGGCAGGGGCTCACTGACCGCTGTCACCCTCACCGCCTGCTGGTGCGTGGTCCTCTTCTTCGCGTCGGCCGGCGCCAGCAGCGCCTACCTGACGGTCAGCGAGGTCTTCCCGATGGAGACACGAGCGCTGGCCATCGCCTTCTTCTACTCAATGCCCTTACGGGCGATGCGGTGGCGAATGCCTCTCTCCGCTGAATGTCTTGGGGCCCGCAGAAAAATAGCGTGCTGGCCTCCAGTGGAC
>NZ_JBFAPH010000298.1:0-7805 GCF_040675635.1 Streptomyces sp. NPDC049577 | reverse complement strand
CTACGGCGTCCCGTACCTCAAGGGCCCCGAGGTGTGCCGGCGCCCGCTGCCGTACATGCCGAACGTCCGGGTGGTGCAGACCCTGACCGCCGGCATCGAGCACATGCTGCCGAGCCTGCCGCTGCTGCCGGCGGGCACGCGGCTGTGCAACGCGCGGGGTCTGCACGACGCCAGCACCGCCGAGCTCACGCTCGCGCTCATCCTCGCCGCCCTGCGGGACATCCCCGGCTTCGTCCGGGCGCAGGACGCGGGGGAGTGGCGGCAGGAGTTCCGGCCGTCCCTCGCGGACCGGTCCATCCTCATCGTGGGCTATGGCTCGATCGGCAGTGCGATCGAAGACCGGCTCGCGCCATTTGAGTGCGCGCGGATCGAGCGCGTCGCGCGCTCCCCCCGCACCACAACACGCGGCCCGGTACACCCGGTCACCGCCCTGCCCGACTTGCTCCCGGACGCCGAGGTGGTCATTCTCGCGACGCCGCTCACCGACGACACCCGCGGGCTCGTCAACTCCGCGTTCCTCGGCCGGATGCGGGACGGGGCGCTGCTGGTGAACGTCGCGCGGGGTGCCGTCGTCGACACCAAGGCCCTCCTCGCCGAGCTGGAGAGCGGCCGGCTACGGGCCGCGCTGGATGTCACCGACCCCGAGCCGCTGCCCCCGGGGCACCCGCTGTGGAGCGCGCCGGGCGTGCTCATCACCCCCCATGTGGGTGGCCCGTCCTCGGCGTTCCACTCCCGGGCGAAGGCGCTCTTGCGCGATCAACTGGCCAGATTTGTACTGGACGAGCCTCTGCGGAATGTCGTAGCCGTGGCGGACTGACAACGGACCGCTACCACGCAGCGGCATCATTCGGCTGCGCTGCGTATCCGTAATCCCGTAGCCAGTTACGCTATGTATATGAGCTATGTCCCTGAGTGACGAGTCTGGTGTATCGTCCCGACCGGGGGCTGCGCCGCGCACCGTACGGCCGCAGCGATGTACCGGAACTCGAGGGGGGCGACGGGCGAGATGCACGGCCGATGGACGATCCACCCGACGCGGCTCAGGCGACAGTCACAACTTCGGCCACGGGACCGGGGCCCGTACGGCCGCCCGCTCACCGCCCCGTCCGGGGCCCTGCCCGGGGCGGCGGCGCGGTGAGCGCCACCGGAGCGGCCCTGCCCCGGCGCCCCGGGCCGGCCGGGGGCCCGGCCGTGGTCTCCCAGCTCCTCCTCGCCCTGGTCTGCGGCGGTTACGCCACGGGCGCCGCGTTCGGCTGGGGTTCGGCCGAGCTGTCCAAGACCATGGGCGACTTCGGCCTCAGCGGCGCGGCCGGCGTCGCCGCCGCGTCCTGCTTCTGGTACGCCCGCACGCACGGCACCCGGTTCCGCCCCGCCTGGCTGCTGTTCGCGGCCTCCTCCGCGATGGCCGGCATCGGCAACGCCGTCTGGGGCTGGTACGAGGTCGTCCTGGAGCGGCACGTCCCGAGCCCGTCCGCGGCCGACTTCTGCTTCCTGCTCTTCGCGCCGCCCGCCATCATCGGGCTGCTGGTGCTCGCCCGCCGCCCGGTCACCCGGGCCGGCTGGGTCTGCCTCGGGCTGGACTCCTGGCTGATCGGCGGCTCGCTGCTCACCCTCTCCTGGAGCCTCGCCCTCGCGCACACCGCACACTTCGCCGGCGAGACCGTCGCCCAGGCCGCGCTCTCGCTGGCCTACCCGCTGCTGGACATCGTGCTGGTGTCCATGGTCCTCGCCCTGCACTTCCGGCGAACGTCCGCCAACCGCTCCGCCGTCAACACCGCCATCGCGGCCCTCGCCCTGACCGTCCTGTGCGACGCGCTGTTCACCTCGCCGCTGCTCAAGGCGCACTACCGCTCCGGCCAGATCCTGGACGCCGGCTGGTTCGCCGGCTACATGCTCATGGCCTACGCGCCCTGGGTGGCCCGCGAGGACAGCGACGAGGCCGCCGCGCGCCCGGGCCGCCCGCTGCCGGCCGCCGGCCGGCCCATCGCCGGCTCGCTCGCGGCTCTCACCCCGTACCTCGCGGCCGCCGTCTGCACCCTGGGCATCCTCTACAACGTCCTCGACGGCCACCACGTCGACCGCGTGGTGCTCTTCACGGGCTGCACGGTCGTCCTCGCGCTCGTCATCCGCCAGGGCATCATGCTCCTCGACAACATCTCCCTCACCCAGGAACTGGCCCAGAAGGAGAACCACTTCCGCTCCCTGGTGCAGGGCTCCAGCGACGTCATCATGATCGCCGCGCCCACCGGGATACTGCGCTATGTCAGCCCGGCCGCCACCGGGGTCTACGGGCGGGACGCCGAGGAGCTCATCGGCTCCGAACTCGCCTCGCTCATCCACCCCGAGGACCTGGGCCGGGTGGTCCACGAGGTGCGCCGCTTCCTCGCGGCGCCGCCCGCCGAGGAGCCCACCACCCGCATCGAGTGCCGCTTCCGCTCCGGCAACGGCGAGTGGCTCAACGTCGAGTCCACCGTCAACCGCCACCACGGGGGTCTGATCTTCAACAGCCGGGACGTGACCGAGCGCGTCCGTCTCCAGGCCCAGCTCCAGCACACCGCCGAGCACGACCCGCTCACCGACCTGCCCAACCGCGCCCTGTTCACCAGGCGCGTCCAGCAGGCCCTCGCCGGGCGCAGAGTGACCGACGCGGGCACCGCCGTCCTCTTCATCGACCTCGACGGCTTCAAGGCCGTCAACGACACCGTCGGCCACCAGGCCGGCGACGAGCTCCTCGTCCAGGCCGCCCGCCGGCTCCAGGACTCGGTGCGCGCCGGGGACTCCACCGCCCGCTTCGGCGGCGACGAGTTCGCCGCGCTCATCATCGGCGACGGCACCCGCGACCCCGCCGCCCGCGAGTACCGCATCCTGGAGGTCGCCGACCGGCTGCGGCTCACCCTCTCCCAGCCCTATCTGGTCGAGGGCGGCACCGAGGTGCGCGTCGCCGCCAGCATCGGCGTGGCCTTCGCCGAGCCCGGCATCACCCCGGGCGAGCTCATGCGCAACGCCGACCTGGCGATGTACCGCGCGAAGCAGGCCGGCAAGGGCCGCGTCGAGCTGTACGCGCCGCAGATGCAGGCCGAGGTGGTCCGCCGCGCCGAGCTCGCCACCCGGCTGCGCACCGCGCTGCACGACGGCGAGTTCGCGCTGCTCCACCAGCCCGTCGTCGACCTGGAGACCGGGCGGATCGCCGCCGTCTCCGCGCAGGCCCGCTGGCGCTCGCCGCAGGGCATCCTCTTCACGCCCGACGAGTTCCTGCGGGTCGGCGAGCTCGACGGGGGCGACGCGAGCGCCCGCACCGCCGAGCTCGGCCGCTGGACCCTGGAGAAGGCCGTCGAGCAGGCCGCCCAGCGCCGCCGCGCCGGCCACGCCGTGCCCGTCTACGTCCGGCTCTCCGCCGCCCGGCTGCTCGACAAGGCGCTCCCGCCCAAGAACGTCGAGGAGCTCGTCCTGCGGTACGGCCTGCCGTCGGGCTCCCTCGTCCTGGAGCTCTCCGGCGGCGACCCCCGGGTGCCCCTCGACGAGCTGGAGGGGCGTCTGGTCTCCCTGCGCCGCTTCGGGGTGCGTGTCGCCCTCGACGGCTTCGGCAGCGGATACGCCGCGATGAGCGCGCTGCGGCGGCTGCCGGTCGACATCCTCCGGATCGACCGGGGGCTGGTCGACGGCGTCGTCGAGTCCGCCCGGCTCCACAAGATCACCGCGGGGCTGCTGCGGATCGCCGGCGACCTCGGCCTGCAGTCCGTCGCCGACGGCGTGGACGAGCCCGAGCAGGCCCGCGCCCTGCGCGCCATGGGCTGCACCCACGGCCAGGGCGCCGCCTTCGCCGGGGCTCTCGACGAGCACCGGCTGCGCCACGCCCTCGGTCGCGGCCCGTACACACTGCCGGATGTCACACGCCCGGGTGACGCCCGCCGGGGCGAACCGGCGGATGGCGGAAATCAGCTGCTCCTGGGCGGTGCGCTGCCCGTACGATCCGGTGCCGTGGGCAGTGCGGGAGCGCTGGCGCATGCGCCATTGCGCTCAAATAATGAGACGCCCGTCCCACCCACTTGACACCTCGTATGCGGCAGAGGGAGGGTCGGGGCCATGCGCACCCGAATTCTCGTACTTGGTCAGCGCGTCGGCTGAAGCAGGCCCTCTCTCCCGCCTGCTGAACGCGTCGGCGCGCTCCCCTCGCTTGCCTCACGGCACGAGGGGTTTTTTGTTGCACCGGAACGTCACAGACCCGCACGAACCCACCCGAACCTTCGAGCCTTCGAGAAGAGAATGTCGATGACCGAGCAGGCCAACGGGGCCCATCATCCGCAGCCGCGGCCCCGCAGCGGCGGGGCGCAGCCCGCCATCGTCGAGCACGTCACGGGTGCGCAGTCCCTCATCCGCTCGCTGGAGGAGGTGGGCTGCGACACCGTCTTCGGCATTCCCGGGGGCGCGATCCTCCCCGCCTACGACCCGATGCTCGACTCCTCGAAGGTGCGCCACGTCCTGGTCCGCCACGAGCAGGGCGCCGGTCACGCCGCCACCGGATACGCGCAGGCCACGGGCAAGGTCGGCGTGTGCATGGCCACCTCGGGGCCGGGTGCCACCAATCTCGTCACCCCCATCGCCGACGCGCACATGGACTCCGTGCCGCTGGTCGCGATCACCGGTCAGGTCGCCTCCAAGGCGATCGGGACCGACGCCTTCCAGGAGGCGGACATCTGCGGCATCACCATGCCGATCACCAAGCACAACTGGCTGGTCACCGACCCCGCCGAGATCCCGCGCACCATCGCCGAGGCCTTCCACGTCGCCTCGACCGGCCGCCCCGGCCCGGTGCTCGTCGACATCGCCAAGGATGCCCTCCAGGCCCGGACGACCTTCGTCTGGCCGCCGCACACCGAGCTGCCCGGCTACCGTCCGGTCACCAAGCCGCACTCCAAGCAGATCCGCGAGGCCGCCAAGCTGATCACCCAGGCCCGCCGGCCCGTGCTCTACGTCGGCGGCGGCGTCCTCAAGGCCCGCGCCACCGCCGAACTGAAGGTCTTCGCGGAGCTGACGGGCGCGCCGGTCACCACGACCCTGATGGCCATGGGCGCCTTCCCCGACAGCCACCCCCAGCACCTGGGCATGCCGGGTATGCACGGCTCCGTCGCCGCGGTGACCGCCCTGCAGAAGTCCGACCTGATCATCGCGCTGGGCGCGCGCTTCGACGACCGCGTCACCGGCCGGCTCGACTCCTTCGCCCCCGAGGCCAAGATCGTCCACGCGGACATCGACCCCGCCGAGATCGGCAAGAACCGCGAGGCGGACGTCCCGATCGTCGGCGACGCCCGGGAGGTCCTCGCCGATCTGATCGTCGCGGTGCAGCACGAGCACGCCGAAGGCCACACCGGCGACCACGCCGACTGGTGGGCCGACCTCAACCGCTGGCGCGAGACCTATCCGCTCGGCTACGAGCAGCCCGAGGACGGCAGCCTCGCCCCGCAGCAGGTCATCCGCCGCATCAGCGAGCTCGCGCCGAAGGACACCATCTACGCGGCCGGCGTCGGCCAGCACCAGATGTGGGCCGCCCACTTCATCGACTTCGAGCGGCCCGCCACCTGGCTCAACTCCGGCGGCGCCGGGACGATGGGCTACGCCGTGCCCGCGGCCATGGGCGCCAAGGCCGGCATGCCCGACCGCACCGTGTGGGCCATCGACGGCGACGGCTGCTTCCAGATGACCAATCAGGAGCTGGTCACCTGCGCGCTGAACAACATCCCCATCAAGGTCGCCATCATCAACAACGGCGCCCTGGGCATGGTCCGCCAGTGGCAGACCCTCTTCTACAACCAGCGCTACTCCAACACCGTGCTGCACTCCGGCCCCGAGGCCGACGGCACCGAGCCCTGCGCGGGCACCCGGGTCCCGGACTTCGTCAAGCTCGCCGAGGCCATGGGCTGCGTCGGGCTGCGCTGCGAGGACCCGGCACAGCTGGATTCGGTCATCGAGAAGGCGAACCACATCAACGACCGCCCGGTCGTGGTGGACTTCATCGTGCACCAGGACGCCATGGTCTGGCCGATGGTCGCCGCCGGCACCTCGAACGACGAGATCCTCGCCGCACGCGGTGTCCGCCCCGACTTCGGGGACAACGAGGACGACTGAGGGACGAGAGACGAGAGAAGAGAGAACCAGCCCATGACCAAGCACACGCTCTCCGTCCTGGTCGAGAACACGCCCGGCATCCTGGCGCGCATCGCCGCGCTGTTCTCCCGCCGCGGCTTCAACATCGACTCCCTCGCCGTCGGCGTCACCGAGCACCCCGACATCTCGCGCATCACCATCGTCGTCAACGTCGAGTCGCTGCCGCTGGAGCAGGTCACCAAGCAGCTCAACAAGCTCGTCAACGTGCTGAAGATCGTCGAGCTGGAGGACAGCGCGGCCGTCCAGCGCGAACTCGTCCTGGTGAAGGTGCGCGCCGACAACGAGACGCGCTCCCAGATCGTGGAGATCGTCCAGCTCTTCCGGGCCAAGACCGTCGACGTCTCCCCGGAGGCCGTCACCATCGAGGCCACCGGCGGCGCCGACAAGCTCGGCGCGATGCTCCGGATGCTGGAGCCCTTCGGCATCAAGGAGCTGGTCCAGTCCGGGACCATCGCCATCGGCCGCGGCGCCCGGTCCATCACCGACCGGAGCCTGCGCGCCCTGGACCGCTCGGCCTGACGGCCGCCCCGGTCCGCTTCCCGAAGACCCCTCGACCCTTACGCACCCGCCCGTCATACGGTGGGACCGCACAACCGCCCAACAAGGAGAAACCTCACAGTGGCTGCCGAGCTGTTCTACGACGACAACGCCGACCTCTCCATCATCCAGGGCCGCAAGGTCGCGGTCCTCGGCTACGGCAGCCAGGGCCACGCCCACGCGCTGTCCCTGCGCGACTCCGGCGTCGACGTCCGCGTGGGCCTGCACGAGGGCTCGAAGTCGAAGGTCAAGGCCGAGGAGCAGGGCCTGCGCGTCGTCACGCCCGCCGAGGCCGCGGCCGAGGCCGACGTCATCATGATCCTGGTGCCGGACCCGATCCAGGCCAAGGTCTACGAGGAGTCCGTCAAGGACCACCTCAAGGACGGCGACGCGCTGTTCTTCGGCCACGGCTTCAACATCCGCTTCGGCTTCATCAAGCCCCCGGCCGGCGTCGACGTCTGCATGGTCGCCCCCAAGGGCCCCGGCCACCTGGTCCGCCGCCAGTACGAGGAGGGGCGCGGCGTGCCCTGCATCGCCGCCGTCGAGCAGGACGCGAGCGGCAACGCCTTCGCGCTCGCGCTGTCCTACGCCAAGGCCATCGGCGGCACCCGCGCCGGCGTCATCAAGACCACCTTCACCGAGGAGACCGAGACCGACCTCTTCGGCGAGCAGGCGGTGCTCTGCGGCGGCGCCTCCGCGCTGGTCAAGGCCGGGTTCGAGACCCTCGTCGAGGCCGGCTACCAGCCGGAGATCGCCTACTTCGAGTGCCTGCACGAGCTCAAGCTCATCGTCGACCTGATGTACGAGGGCGGCCTGGAGAAGATGCGCTGGTCCATCTCCGAGACCGCCGAGTGGGGCGACTACGTCACCGGCCCGCGCATTGTCACCGAGCAGACCAAGGCCGAGATGAAGAAGGTCCTCGGCGAGATCCAGGACGGCAGCTTCGCCAACAACTGGATGAAGGAGTACCAGGACGGCCTGCCCCGGTACAACGAGTACAAGAAGGCCGACGCGCGGGCAAGCGCATCTGGTGCGAGGTCGACCGGGGTGGTCCGGTCTGGACTGGTGCTTTTGAGCCACAACACGCCGCGACAAATAGGGCGTAG
>NZ_JBFAPH010000297.1:0-7859 GCF_040675635.1 Streptomyces sp. NPDC049577 | reverse complement strand
GGCGAACGTGCTGGGCACCCGCGAGGTGCTCCGGCTCGCCACCCGGACCGAACCCGTCCCCGTGCACTACGTCTCCACGGCCGCCGTGTCCGTGGGCACGGACGAGACGCTGGACCCGGTGCCCGAGGACCACCGCGTGGAGCCCGGGTCGCTCGTGCCGGGCGGCTACGCCGCCAGCAAGTGGGTGGCCGAGCAACTCGTGTGGGAGGCGGCCCGGCGCGGCCTGCCCGTCACCGTCCACCGGTGCGGCCGGGTCAGCGGCCACACCCGCAGCGGCGCCGGCTCCGGCCGGGACGTGCTCTGGCAGCTCGTCCGGGCCATGCTCGCCACGGGCGCCGCTCCCGGGACGGCCGGCACGGACGGCTCCGAGGCGCTCGTCGACCTCGTGCCCGTCGACTACGCCGCCGCCGCCGTCGTCCACCTCTCGCGCAACCCCCGCGCCCACGGCCGCGCCCACCACCTGACCTGCCCGCAGCCGCTCCCGCTGAGCGAGGTCCTCGACCACCTGCGGGACCACGGGTACCGCCTGGAGACCCTGCCGCACGAGGAGTGGATCCGCACCCTCCGGCGGCAGGCGGACGCGGCGACCGGAGCGGAGCGGGAACTCCTCGACACGGCCCTGCTCCTCAGCGACATCCTGCCCACGCTCGCGCGCCTGGGGCGGATCCGCTTCGACCGGGCCAACACGCGCGCCGGACTGGCGGACTCGGCGCTCTCCTTCCCCCAGCTCGACGGCGAGCTGATCCGCACGTACGCGGACCACTTCGCCGCCACCGGATTCTTCCCGCCGACCGCCGCGCACTGATCCACGAGCGCGGCCGCAACCGTGCCGGGCCCCACCGGGCCCCGGCACGACCTCCCCTACCCGGAACCACATCCAGGAAGAGGTAACGCCGTAGTGAGCAATCCATGGGACGACGCCCAGGGGACCTATCTGGTCCTCGTCAACGACGAGGGGCAGCACTCCCTGTGGCCCTCCTTCACCGACGTGCCCGCCGGCTGGACCGCCGTGCACGGACCGGGCACACGGCAGGAGTGCCTGGACTACGTCGAGGAGAACTGGACCGACATGCGTCCCAAGAGTCTCGTCGAATACCAGAGCCGGTCCTCGCGGGTCGCGCAGGTCCCGGACGTCCCGGAGGTGAAGTCCGCGTGACCGCACGACAGGAGCCCCAGCGACCCCTGCGCTACCCCTTCAACGAGGCGGTGGCCCTGGACGTCGACCCCATGTACGCCAAGCTCCGGCAGGAACAGCCCGTCGTCCGGGTGAGCTGCCCGTTCGGCGAGGACGCCTGGCTGGTGACCTCGCACGCGGACATGAAGACGATCCTCGGCGACCGCCGCTTCAGCCGGGCGCTGGCGGCCGAGCACGACGAGTCCCGGCTGACCCCGCTGCCGATCCACACCAGCATCCTGGGCATGGACCCGCCCGAGCACACCCGGGTGCGCAGGCTGCTGTCCCGCAGCTTCACCGAGGTGCGGATCGAACGGCTGCGCCCCAAGATCGAGCAGGTGGCGGCCCGTCTCATCGACGGCTTCATGGCCGCGGACGGGCCCGCGGACCTCATGGAGCAGTTCGCCGTGCCGCTGGCGGGCACCGTCGTCTGCGACCTGCTCGGCGTCCCGTTCGAGGACCAGGAGCGGTTCCGTCAGTGGCTCGACGCCTTCTCGGCCACCACCGTGATGACGGCCGAGGAGACCGAGGAGGGCACGGCGGCCCTCCACGGATACATCGCCGACCTCATGCACCGACGCCGCGCGGAGCCCCGCGAGGACCTCATCAGCGCCATGGTGCGGGCCAGCGACGAGGAGGAGAAGCTCTCCGAGACGGAGCTGGTGGAGCTGGCGACCGTGCTGCTGATCGCCGGGCACGAGACGGTCTCCTCCCAGCTCATCGACTCCCTGTACGTCCTGCTCACCCACCCCGAGCAGCTGGCCCTCCTCAGGCGCCGGCCGGAGCTGATGCCCACGGCGATCGAGGAGCTGATGCGCTACGTCCCGCTCATCTCGCACGTCACCTTCGCCCGGTACGCCGCCGAGGACGTCGAGCTGAGCGGAACGCTGGTGCGCGCGGGCGAGTCCGTCCTGCCGGCGATCCCCTCGGCCAACCGCGACGAGTCCGTCTTCGAGGACCCGGACCAGTTCGACATCACCCGGGAGGAGAACCCGCATCTGGGGTTCGGCTACGGGATCCACCGCTGCCTCGGGGCCCCGCTCGCCCGGATGGAGCTGCACGTCGCGCTGGAATCGCTGCTCACGCGGCTGCCGGGCCTGCGGTTCGCCGAGCCCGTGGAATCTCTCGAATGGAAGGACGGCATGCAGGTCAGGAGCCTGCTGCGGCTTCCGGTCCGCTGGTGACCGCCGCCTCCCCGCGGACGCGACCGCGTCCGCGGGGAGGCGCCCTGCGCCCAGGGGCGGGGGAGGGTCAGCCGAGCCGCCAGCCGGGAGACGTGGGACCGCTCTCCCGCGTCCGGCCGGGATCCCGCTCGGCCACCGGGCCGAGCACGGCGTCGATCTTCGCCATCAGGTCGTCGTCCAGCCGGACACCGGCCGCCTCGGCGTTGGACGTGATCTGCTCGGGCCGGGACGCGCCGAGCACCGCCGTCGACACCCCCGGATTCCGCAGCACCCAGGCCAGGGACAGCTGCGCGAGCGTCAGCCCGGCCTCGGCGGCGAGCGGCTTCAGCTCCTGGACCCGGCCCAGGACCTCGTCCTTCAGCCAGCCGGCCAGCAACTCGGAGCCGTCGTTGCTGTCCGTCGCCCGGGAACCGGCCGGAGCCTGCCGGCCCGGCAGGTACTTGCCGGTCAGCACCCCCTGCGCCAGCGGCGACCAGACGATCTGCCCGACGCCCAGCTCCGCGCAGGCCGGCATGACCTCGGCCTCGGGCACCCGCCACAGCGCCGAGTACTGCGGCTGGTTCGACACCAGGGATATCCGCAGCTCGCGGGCGAGCGCGTGACCGCGCCGGATCTGGTCCGCCGTCCATTCCGAGACGCCGATGTAGTGGGCCTTGCCCGAGTGGACCACGTCGGCCAGCGCCTCCATGGTCTCCTCCAGGGGCACCGACGGGTCGAAGCGGTGCGCCTGGTAGACGTCCACGTGGTCCGTCCCCAGCCGCCGCAGGGAGCCGGTGATCGACTCGAGGATGTGCTTGCGGGAGAGGCCGAGGTCGTTGCGGCCCGGGCCGGTGGGGGCGAAGACCTTGGTGAGGATCTCCAGACCCTCCCGGCGCTCACCCCTCAGCGCCCGGCCGAGTAATTCCTCCGCGCGTGTGTCGCCGTACACATCGGCGGTGTCGAAGGTGGTGATCCCGGCGTCGAGCGCGGCCCGCACGCAGGCGATCTGCGTCTCCTCGCCGCGATCGGAGCTTCCGGACAACCAGTTGCCGAAGGCGACCCGGCTGACAATCAATCCACTGTGCCCAAGGTGACCGTATTCCATGACGGCACGCTACCCAGGCGCCCCACCGGTGACGCCCGTACCGCCGGTACCGTGAAACGATCTTCTTGGAGGATCCGACCAGACCCCTCCGGAGACTGTGGACGTTCGGCCCTCGCCGGGCATGCCACCGGTCATGTGAGAATGAAGTACGTGCTTTTCCCCCGGCATGCCCTGTCGGGGGTCGCCTCCGAACGACTGGGATGTTCAGCACGTGCGTTTCCTCAATGACCAGCAGCCGCCGTACGACCTGACGTACGACGATGTGTTCATGGTGCCGAGCCGCTCCGCGGTCGGCTCCCGTCAGGGCGTGGACCTTTCCTCGCCGGACGGGACCGGCACCACCATTCCGCTCGTGGTCGCCAACATGACCGCGATCGCCGGCCGCCGTATGGCGGAGACGGTCGCCCGCCGCGGTGGGCTCGTCGTGATCCCCCAGGACATCCCGCTCGATGTCGTGACCGAGGTCATCTCCTGGGTCAAGGGCCGGCACCTGGTGCTCGACACCCCGATCGTCCTCGCCCCGACGCAGACCGTCGCGGACGCCCTGTCCCTGCTGCACAAGCGGGCGCACGGCGCGGGCGTCGTCGTCGACGGCGAGCACCGCCCGATCGGCGTCGTCACCGAGTCCGACCTGACCGGCGTGGACCGCTTCACCCAGCTGTCCGAGGTCATGTCGAAGGAGCTGCTCCTCCTCGACGCGGACATCGACCCGCGCGAGGCCTTCAACCGGCTCGACGCCGCGCACCGCAAGCTCGCCCCCGCCGTGGACGCGGACGGCAAGCTCGCCGGCATCCTCACCCGCAAGGGCGCCCTGCGCGCGACGCTGTACACCCCCGCCACCGACGCGGACGGCAAGCTGCGCATCGCCGCCGCCGTCGGCATCAACGGCGACGTGGCCGGCAAGGCCAAGGCGCTGCTGGCAGCCGGTGCGGACGCCATCGTGGTGGACACCGCGCACGGCCACCAGGAGTCCATGATCTCCGCGATCAAGGCCGTGCGGGCGCTCGACCCGCAGGTCCCGATCGTCGCGGGCAACATCGTCGCCGCCGAGGGCGTGCGGGACCTCGTCGAGGCCGGCGCGGACATCATCAAGGTCGGTGTGGGCCCCGGCGCCATGTGCACCACCCGCATGATGACCGGCGTGGGCCGCCCGCAGTTCTCCGCCGTCCTGGAGTGCGCCGCCGAGGCGCGCAAGTACGGCAAGCACGTCTGGGCCGACGGTGGCGTCCGCCACCCGCGTGACGTCGCCATGGCGCTGGCCGCCGGCGCCTCCAACGTCATGATCGGCTCCTGGTTCGCCGGCACCTACGAGTCCCCGGGCGACCTCCAGCAGACGGCCGACGGCCGCCTGTACAAGGAGAGCTTCGGCATGGCCTCGGCCCGCGCCGTGCGCAACCGCACCTCCGAGGAGTCGGCCTACGACCGGGCGCGCAAGGGCCTGTTCGAGGAGGGCATCTCCACCTCCCGCATGTTCCTCGACCCGGCCCGCCCGGGCGTCGAGGACCTGATCGACTCGATCATCGCGGGTGTCCGCTCCTCCTGCACCTACGCGGGCGCGGGCTCCCTGGAGGAGTTCCACGAGCGCGCCGTCGTCGGCGTCCAGAGCGCCGCCGGCTACGCGGAGGGCAAGCCGCTGCACGCCAGCTGGCAGTAAGCACGAAATACCGCCCCGAAGGGGCGCGGTCCGAATTCCCGGGCCGCGCCCCTTCGGCATTTCCCGGACGAGGTGGCAGCCGTCACGCCCATAGGTAATTGACGCCTACAAGTACCGATTCGTAAGGTGACATGCAACGAATGCCTGTTCCCGGCCCGCGGACGCAATGATCGTTCGCGTGTACGCAAGAATGGTGCATTACGAGCGCGGGCCCTGACCTCGTAGGGTCTGCGCAGTACGTGGAGTGGCGGGTACCGCTTGCTCGCGGTCCCCCCTCCCTTCGGGTTGCCTCCGCCCTGCCGGCGCGCCCCGGGGACCGCCGCGGTCACCGGCCGATTCCACCGGCAGCGATGAACGGAGCCACCCAGTGTTGGACCAAGGCACAGCGCCAACCGTCACCGGTGACGACAAGCCGCCCCAGCGGACCACCCCGTCCGCCGGCTTCGGCGCCCGCCTCATGCGGCGCAAGCCGGTCGAGCGCCTGGTCGCCGAGGGCGGTCAGGGCGAGGGCGGCACCCTGCGCCGTTCGCTCGGCATGTGGCAGCTGACCATGATCAGCATCGGTGCCACCCTCGGCACCGGCATCTTCGTGGTGCTGGGCGAGGCCGTGCCGGACGCCGGCCCGGCCGTGGTGATCTCCTTCGTGCTCGCGGGTGTCACCGCGCTGTTCTCGGCGCTGTCCTACGCGGAGCTGGCGGGCACCATCCCCGTCTCCGGCTCCTCGTACTCCTACGCCTACGCCACCCTCGGCGAGCTCGTCGCCTGGGTCTGCGGCTGGTGCCTGATCCTCGAGTACGGCGTCTCGGTCGCGGCCGTCGCCGTCGGCTGGGGGCAGTACCTCAACGAACTCCTCGACGGCACGATCGGCGTGACGATCCCGGCCTGGCTGGCCAATCCGCCCGGCGTCGACGGCGGCATCTTCAACCTGCCCGCCCTGCTCGTCGTGCTGCTGTGCATGGCGTTCCTGCTGGGCGGCGCCAAGGAGAGCGCCCGCGCCAACACCATCATGGTCGGCGTGAAGATCGCGGCGCTGCTGCTCTTCTGCGCCGTCGCCTTCACCGGCATCAAGGCCGGCAACTACAAGCCGTTCATGCCGCTCGGCCTCGGCGGCGTCAGCGCCGCGGGCGCCTCGCTGTTCTTCTCGTACATCGGCTTCGACGCCGCGTCGACGGCGGGCGAGGAGGCCAAGGACCCCAAGCGGGACCTGCCCAAGGCCATCATGCTCTCGCTGCTGATCGTCACCGCGCTGTACGTCCTCGTCGCGGCGATCGCCGTCGGCGCGATGCCGTGGGGCCAGTTCAAGGGTTCCGAGGCGGCACTCGCCGGGATCATGAAGGACGTCACCGGCATGAGCTTCTGGTCGGTGCTGCTGGCCGCCGGTGCCGTCATCGCCATCGCGAGCGTCGTGCTCACCGTGCTCTACGGCCAGACGCGCATCCTCTTCGCGATGTCCCGCGACGGCCTGGTCCCCAAGACCTTCGCCAAGGTCAACGAGCGCACCGGCGTCCCGCGCGCCAACACCGTGATCGTCTCGCTGTTCTGCGGCGTCCTGGCCGCGGCCATCCCGCTGGGCCAGCTGGCCGACGCGACCAGCATCGGCACGCTCTTCGCCTTCGCGCTGGTCAACGTCGCCGTGATCGTGCTGTTTTTCAAGCGCCCCGACATGAAGCGCAGCTTCCGGGTCCCGCTGGCCGGGGTCCGCGTCCCGCTCGCCGGCCGCCGCATCCCGCTGGCCCCGGTCTTCCCGGCCATCGGCTTGCGCTCTGCGTCTACATGATGTCCAGCCTGGATGTCATCACCTGGGAGGTCTTCGGCGCCTGGATGGCCGTCGGCCTGGTGGTCTACTTCGCGTACGGCATGCGGAACTCGCGCCTGGCGCGCGGTGCGGTCGAGCTCGCGGGCGCGTCCGTCGCGGTGGAGTCCGAGGCCGTCGAGGTGAAGGCGGAGCCGGCGCAGGCCGGGAAGGCTCCCGAAGCGGCCCCTGCCGAAGCCTCCGCCGAGGCCCCCGCCGAGGCCCCTGCTGAAGCCTCCGCCGAGGCCCCTGCCGAAGCCTCCGCCGAGGCCGCTGCCGAAGCCCCCGCCGAAGCCCCCGCCGAGGCCGCCGGTACGGCCAAGAAGGCCGCCACCCGGAAGACCGCCGCGAAGAAGACGACGGCCGCCAAGAAGACGACGGCCGCCGGCAAGACGGCCGCCAAGAAGACCACGGCGAAGAAGACGACGGCCAAGAAGACCACGGCCAAGAAGGCGGCTCCCGCCAAGGCCGCCGCCAAGAAGGCCGCGCCGCGCAAGACGGCCCCGGCCAAGACGACGCCCGCCAAGACGGCCACGGCCAAGTCGGCCACGGCCAAGCCGGCGGCAGCCGAGAAGGCGACCCCGGACCAGCAGTGATCCGCCGGGGCCTCCCGGTCAGCTCCTCGCGGTGATCAGCCGCGAGGAGATCCGGACCCCCGGATTCGTCGCGACGAACGCCTCGGTCAGCGCCTCCCCGGCGCGGCCGAGGCGTTCGTCGTCCATCGGCTCCAGCGCGTCCAGGATGAACACCGCCCGCGTGGTGTCCAGGGTGAGCCGGGTGCGGGTGCACTGGCGCCAGTTCCAGCGCCGGCAGGTGACGCCGGTGTCGTCCCGCCAGACGACCTCACCCGGCGCCGGGGACTCGACGACCGGTTCGCAACACCGCCGGGACCTTCGGTCTGGCGCGGGGCGGTTGGAGCGAGTTCCTCGACTGGCGGCGGGGCGTGTACGCGGGGCTGCTCGCGGCGGTGG
>NZ_JBFAPH010000296.1:0-7888 GCF_040675635.1 Streptomyces sp. NPDC049577 | reverse complement strand
GCCGTTGTCAGTGCCCCCGGTTACGGTGAGTGAGTACCGATCACACGCGCTGAGGGGGAGAACATGGCGCTCGCGCGGGCTGCTCGGCGGGCTGCTGTCGTTCGGCGCCTACGGGCTGGTGCTGTGGGCCCAGACCCGCGCGGAGCTCGCGCCGATCTCGGCCCTGCGGGAGTCCTCGATCATCGTGGGCGCGCTGATCGGTGCGCTGTTCTTCCGGGAGCGCTTCGGGATGCCGCGCATCGCGGCGGCGGGCCTGATGGTGCTCGGCATCGGACTGATGCTCCAGCACTCCGGCTGACCGGGCGGCGCACGAGTCCGTGACCGAGCCCGTGACCGGGCCCGTAACTCGCCACCGACCGGGTGACGTTCGAACACTTTCGTCCGCCGTTCCGATATGCCTGGCGTCCGCTGTCCCCGCACTCCCCGTTCTCACGACGCCATGGAAGAGGAACACCGTCATGCGCATGCGCCACGCGTCCGGGCTGGCCGCCGTCGCCGCCCTGCTCGCCGCGACAGCCGCCCCGGCCTTCGCCGCCCCCGCCGACCCGGCGGACAGCCTGACCGTCGACAAGACCGCCCGTGTGGCCAAGGACGGCACGGTCTCCATCTCGGGCACGTACCGCTGCACCGGTGACACGACGAACGAGCCGGTGTACGTGGGCTCCACCCTCAGACAGAAGTCCTGGGGCGACGGCATCGGCGGCACCCGCGCCGTGTGCGACGGCAAGCGGCACCGCTGGACCAACACCGGCCGTCCGGGCGAGCCCGGCTACCGGCCCGGCCCGGCCCGCGTCGAGGCCAACATGATCAGGCTGCGGAAGGACCGCAACGGTTCCCTCATGGCGCACTACCTCAGCTCGCAGAGCCGGCCGGTCAAGCTGACCGCCAAGGAGCAGCCGAAGGACCACGCCAAGTAGCCGGGCAGGTGTGCCGGGGGGTGCTCCGGGGGTGCGCCGCCGGTGCTCCCCCGCCGCTCCTGCGAGGATGGACGCGTGACTGGAACGCTCGTACTCGCAGGAACCCCCATCGGTGACGTCGCCGACGCGCCCCCCCGGCTGGCCGCCGAGCTGGCCGCCGCCGAGGTGATCGCCGCCGAGGACACCCGGCGCCTGCGCAGGCTGACGCAGGCGCTGGGCGTGCACACCACGGGCCGGGTCGTGTCCTACTTCGAGGGCAACGAGTCCGCCCGTACGCCGGAGCTGGTGGAGGCGCTCGCGGGCGGGGCGCGGGTGCTGCTGGTCACCGACGCCGGGATGCCGTCCGTCTCCGATCCGGGTTACCGGCTCGTGGCCGCCGCCGTCGAGCGCGGCGTGAAGGTCACGGCCGTGCCCGGGCCGTCCGCCGTGCTCACCGCGCTGGCCGTCTCGGGGCTGCCGGTGGACCGGTTCTGCTTCGAGGGCTTCCTGCCGCGCAAGGGCGGCGAACGGCTGGCCCGGCTGCGCGAGGTGGCCGACGAGCGGCGCACGCTGGTCTACTTCGAGGCCCCGCACCGGCTCGACGACACCCTCGCCGCCATGGCCGAGGTCTTCGGCGAGGACCGCCGGGCGGCCGTCTGCCGCGAGCTGACCAAGACCTACGAGGAGGTCCGGCGCGGCCCGCTGAAGGAGCTCGCCGAATGGGCCGCCGAGGGCGTGCGCGGCGAGATCACCATCGTCGTGGAGGGCGCGGCCGAGCGCGGGCCGCAGGAGCTGGACGCCGCCGAACTGGTCCGCCGGGTGCGGATCCGGGAGGAGGCGGGGGAGCGTCGCAAGGAGGCCATCGCGGCCGTAGCCACGGAAACAGGGCTACCCAAGCGAGAAGTGTTCGATGCGGTCGTAGCGGCAAAAAATGCCGCTCAGCAGGCTTCATCGTAAGGTAAAGGGCTAATCTGAAAAGCAAAGCCTGGGCCTGGCAGCCGGGGCCTTCGGGCATGAAGCCGCCAAGTTTGCCCCAATTCGCGGGTTGAGCTGCTGCGCTGTCGCCGGGATGGGCGTTCCCTGGAGGTGGGACGTCCGATCCCGGAGAGACTTGTCCGACGGACAAGAGGAGCTGCCATGAGCGAGACCGCAGGAACCTCGAGTGGTGTTCACCCCGCGACCAGCACCGTTCCCGAGCAGGAGCCCCGGCACGAGCACGGGCCGAAGTTCGAGACGGCGCACGAGTCCTACTCCTTCGCCTGTATGCGGTGCGGGCATGGATGGGAACAGTCGTACGAAATACGGCACTTCGCCGACGCCGAAGGCCGCCCGTTCGTGCTGTACTACGCCGACGGCGAGCGGGTTCCCTCCCCGCTGAGCCACCCGACCTGCGTCAACTGCGGCATGCACGTCGTGCGCATCATGCGGGCCGGCCGCGTGTCCAAGATCGCTGACGCGATGCACCTGCACGAGCGCACCGTCGTCCCGGCCACCATGCAGGCGGCCGCCGGCCCCCTCCAGGACGGCGGCAACCGCGACGAGGACGCGCACGGGCACCGGCGCCGCGATCACCACTGGCACCTCTCCGACCTGCTGCATCCGTTCCACCGGAAGTAACCGGGAGCGAAGCGGGACGCCGCAGGGCCGGTCCCTAGAATCGCGACCATGGCGGCAACAGCATCGAACAGCACTCCGGCCGGCGGCGCGCGGAAGAAGAACGACGACACCAAGGACGTCCCCCCGCCGCTCCCGGAGCCGCTGAACGTGCCGGTGGCCGACGCGCACACCCACCTGGACATGCAGTCCGGGAGCGTCGAGGCCGCTCTCGCCAAGGCCGCCTCGGTCGGGGTGACGACCGTGATCCAGGTCGGCTGCGACCTCGAACGCTCCCGCTGGGCGTCGGAGACGGCCGCAGCCCATGACGCGGTGTGGGCCACGGTGGCGCTGCACCCGAACGAGGCACCCCGCATCGTGGACGCGGCCGGCGGCGGGTACGCCGCGCTCGACGCGCAGATCGACGAGATCGACCGCCTCGCCGGGCTGCCGCAGGTGCGCGGGGTCGGCGAGACCGGGCTGGACTACTTCCGCACCGGCCCCGAGGGCGTCGCCGCCCAGACCCACTCCTTCCGGCGCCACATCGACATCGCCAAGCGCCACGGCAAGGCGCTCGTCATCCACGACCGCGACGCCCACGACGACGTCCTGCGCGTCCTCGAGGAGGAGGGCGCGCCCGGCACCGTCGTCTTCCACTGCTACTCCGGTGACGCGGAGATGGCCAAGATCTGCGCGGCCGCCGGCTACTACCTGTCCTTCGCCGGGAACGTCACCTTCAAGAACGCCCAGCACCTGCGCGACGCCCTCGCCGTCGCCCCGCTCGACCGCGTCCTCGTCGAGACCGACGCGCCCTTCCTGACCCCGATGCCGTATCGCGGACGGCCGAACGCCCCTTACCTCATTCCGGTCACATTGCGCGCCATGGCCGAGGTCAGGGGGATCGGCGAGGACGCTCTGGCCACGGCGGTAGCAGCCAATACCGCACGCGCCTTCGGGTACTGAGTCCCGTTTGCCGCGACACCGTGTGACCATACGACTTTGGAGGGTGAGGGCGGCTCCGCTACAGTCCCGGGCCTAGCCGGACCCAGTGGAGTGTCGTGAGCCAGACCCAGGACAGCCCGCCGTCGTACGGTCCCTACGCGCCGACCGAGCCGTACGGGCCGTACGACTCGCTGTACGAGCCCTACGCCGCCGACCCCGGCGACGTCACCCTCTACGAGCCGCCCCACGAACCGCCGCCCCACGTGCCGCGCCAGACGGCCCCCGCGCGGCCCGGCCCCGAACCCGGGCCGGAGCCCGCCGCCGTCGCGCACCGCACGGCGGCCCGGCGCCGCAGACGCGGCGGCACCGGGACCGGTGCCGCGGCCGAGCGCTCCGAGCCGCCGCCCCTGCGCCGGCTGCTGCCCCAGGCGCTGGTCGTGGCCTTCCTCGCCGGCGGCACCTCCGCCTTCCTGGCCAGCGACAAGGCCGTCCAGATCAGCGTCGACGGCCATCCGCGCACCCTGCACACCTTCGCCGACGACGTCGGCGAGCTCCTCGCCGAGGAGGGCATGACCGTCGGCGAGCACGACATCGTCGCCCCCGGGCCCCAGCACGACCTCGCCTCCGGCGACCGCGTCATCGTCCGCTACGGCCGCCCCGTCACCCTCACCCTCGACGGAGAGCGCCGCCAGGTGTGGACCACCGCCCGCACCGTCGCCGGCGCCCTGCGCCAGCTCGGGGTGCGCGCCGAGGGCGCCTACCTGTCCGCCTCCCGGAACGAGCCCATCGGCCGCACCGGGCTCGACCTGGACGTCCGCACCGAGCGGACCGTCACCTTCATGGCCGACGGCCGTGAGCGCACGATCCGCACCAACGCGGCCACGGTCCGCGAGGCCGTCGAACAGGCCGGGATCTCCCTGAAGGGCCAGGACACCACCTCGGTCGACCCCGAGAGCTTCCCCCGCGAGGGCCAGACGATCTCGGTCATGCGCATCACCGGCGGCCAGGAGGTCCGCGAGGAGCCCATCGACTTCACCACCGAGCGGCGCGACGACCCCGACCTCTACAAGGGCTCCGAGGTCGTCGTCCAGCGCGGCGAGAAGGGCGTCGAACGCGTCACCTACCAGCTGCGCACGGTCAACGGCGTGCGGCAGAAGCCCCAGAAGGTCGCCTCCCAGGTAGTGCGCCAGCCCCGCAAGCAGGTCGTCAAGGTCGGCACCAAGCCCCGGCCCGTCGGCGTGCAGAGCACCGACGGCCTGAACTGGAACGCGCTCGCCCAGTGCGAGGCCGGCGGCCGCCCCGACGCCGTCGACCCCTCCGGCACCTACGGCGGGCTGTACCAGTTCGACACCCACACCTGGCACTCCCTCGGCGGCACCGGCCGTCCGCAGGACGCCTCCGCCGAGGAGCAGACCCTCCGGGCCAAGAAGCTGTACGTCTCCCGGGGTGCGAGCCCGTGGCCCGTGTGCGGCCGTAAACTTCACGGGTGAGCTCCAGCCCCAGCACAGACGAGTCCGGCGCCCTGCTCGGCCCGGCCGACATCCGAGAACTGGCCACCGCCCTCGGGGTCCGCCCCACCAAGCAGCGCGGCCAGAACTTCGTGATCGACGCCAACACGGTCCGGCGCATCGTGCGGACCGCCGAGGTCCGCCCCGACGACGTCGTCGTCGAGGTCGGCCCCGGGCTCGGGTCGCTGACCCTCGCCCTGCTGGAGGCCGCCGACCGCGTCACCGCCGTCGAGATCGACGACGTGCTCGCCGCGGCCCTGCCGTCCACCGTCGCCGCCCGGCTGCCCGGCCGCGCCGACCGCTTCGCGCTCGTGCACAGCGACGCCATGCACGTCACCGAACTGCCCGGCCCGGCGCCCACCGCGCTCGTCGCCAACCTCCCCTACAACGTCGCCGTGCCCGTGCTGCTGCACATGCTCGACCGCTTCCCCAGCATCGAGCGCACCCTGGTGATGGTCCAGGCCGAGGTCGCCGACCGGCTCGCCGCCGCCCCCGGCTCCAAGGTCTACGGCGTGCCCTCCGTCAAGGCCAACTGGTACGCCCACGTCAAGCGGGCCGGCGCCATCGGCCGCAACGTCTTCTGGCCCGCGCCGAACGTCGACTCCGGCCTGGTCTCCCTCGTCCGCCGTACCGAGCCGCTCGCCACCTCCGCCACCAAGGCCGAGGTCTTCGCCGTCGTCGACGCCGCCTTCGCCCAGCGCCGCAAGACCCTGCGCGCCGCCCTCGCCGGCTGGGCCGGCTCCGCGGCCGCCGCCGAGGCCGCGCTGGTCGCGGCCGGCATCTCGCCCCAGGCCCGGGGCGAGTCCCTGACCGTCGAGGAATTCGCCGCCATCGCCGAACAGAAGGGCGCCACCCAGTGACCAGCCCCGCCGCCGGTTCCGCCACCGGATCCGTCACCGTCCGGGTCCCCGCCAAGGTCAACGTCCAGCTCGCCGTCGGCGCCCCGCGCCCCGACGGCTTCCACGACCTGGCCAACGTCTTCCTCGCCGTCGGCCTCCACGACGAGGTCACCGTCACCCCCGCCGACGCCCTCCGCGTCACCTGCTCCGGCCCCGACGCCGCCCAGGTCCCCCTCGACGCCACCAACCTGGCCGCCCGCGCCGCGCTCGCCCTCGCCGAGCGCCACGGCCGCGAGGCGAACGTCCACATCCACATCGCCAAGGACATCCCCGTCGCCGGCGGCATGGCCGGCGGCAGCGCCGACGGCGCCGGCGCGCTCCTCGCCTGCGACGCCCTGTGGGGCACCGGCGCCTCCCGCGAGGAACTCCTCGACATCTGCGCCGAGCTGGGCAGCGACGTGCCCTTCAGCCTCGTCGGCGGCGCGGCCCTCGGCCGGGGCCGTGGCGAGCTGCTCACCCCCCTGGAGGCCGGCGGCACCTTCCACTGGGTCTTCGCCGTCGCCGACGGCGGCCTGTCCACCCCCGCCGTCTACGCCGAGTGCGACCGCCTCCGCGCCGGCACCCACGTCCCCGCCCCCGAGCCGTCCCCGGCCCTCCTGGAGGCCCTGCGCACCGGTGACGCGGCCGCCCTCGCCGCCACCGTGAGCAACGACCTCCAGCCGGCCGCGGTCTCCCTGCGCCCCTCCCTCGCCGACACCCTCGACGCGGGCACCGGCGCCGGCGCGCTCGCCGCGATGGTCTCCGGCTCCGGACCCACCACCGCCTTCCTGGTCGCCGACGCGCCGGCCGCGCAGAAGGTCGCGGACGCGCTGACCGCGTCCGGCACCTGCCGCGCCGTCCGCATCGCCGCCGGCCCGGTCCCGGGCGCGACGGTCGTCTGAGTACGGGTACTCAGCCCGGCTGAGTACCCCCGCCGTGGTCCGCGGGGCGCCCGGCGCGCCAGAGTGCGCCCATGCCCGTCCACAGCAGCGCAACGGCACTCGCCGCGGCCACCCCCGCCGGACGCGACCGCTACATCGACCTGCTCCGCGTCCTCTCCCTCGGCACCGTCGTCCTCGGCCACTGGCTGATGGCGGCGGTCACCGCCGACGGCGACGGGCGGCCCCGGGTCGGCAACCTGCTCGCCGTCGAACCGGCGCTCCAGCCGCTCACCTGGGTGCTCCAGGTCATGCCCGTGTTCTTCTTCGTGGGCGGCTTCTCGCACGCCCTCTCCCACCGCTCACTGGCCCGTCGCACGGCCTCCGGCCGGGTGTACGCCGCCTTCCTGCGCGCCCGGCTCCAGCGGCTGCTCCGCCCGACCATGGTCTTCGTCCTGCTCTGGGGAGCGGGCGCCCTCTGGGTCCAGACGACCGGCGCCGGCGGGGCCCTGGGCGACGTCGCCGCGCGGCTGGTGGCCCAGCCGCTGTGGTTCATCGGGATCTACCTGGCCATGGTCGCCTTCACCCCGCTCCTGCTGCGCGCGCACCAGCGCTGGGGCTGGGGCGCGTTCGCCGCGCTCGTGACGGCGGCGGCCGTCGTCGACGCGCTGCGCTTCGCGGCCGGCGTGCCGTTCGCCGGATTCCTCAACTTCGGCTTCGTCTGGCTCGCCGTCCACCAGCTCGGCTTCCTCCGCGCCGACGACCGGCTGCGCCACCCCGCCGCACTGGCCGCCGCCGGGCTCGCGGGCGCGGTCGCCCTCGTGGCCCGGGGCCCGTATCCGCTGTCGATGGTCGGGATGCCGGGCGAGCAGGTGAGCAACATGTCACCCCCCACCCTGGCCCTGCTCTGCCACGGCCTGTGGCTGGTCGGCGCGGTCGAACTGCTGCGCGGCCCCGGCACGCGCCTGGTGGCGCGCGCCCGCGTGTGGCGGGGCGTGGTCGCGGCGAACGGCATCGCCATGACGGCGTTCCTCTGGCACCTGACCGCCATGCTCGGCGTGTACGGGGCGCTGCTCGCGCTCGACGCGCGGCTGCCGGCCGTGTACGGGTGGCCCTTGCGGGCGGTACGCAGCGAGTTGGCGAGGTACTCGACGCCACCGGCCGGTATGACCTTCTTCGTGCCGTCGGGCTGG
>NZ_JBFAPH010000295.1:0-7890 GCF_040675635.1 Streptomyces sp. NPDC049577 | reverse complement strand
GGCGCACCCTAACAGGAGTCACGCCGCGTCGGCGTGATGCACGTACCCCCGTTGCAGTGCCAGGACGGCGAGTTGGGTGCGGTTGGCCGCGCCCGTCTTGGTGCGCAGACGGCGGAGGTGGGTGTCGACGGTGTGCCGGCTGATGCCCAGCCGGCGGGCGATCGCCCAGTAGGTCTCGCCGTCCGCGAGGAGGGCGAGGACCTGCTGTTCGCGAGGAGTGAGCACGGGCGGTACCGCACTGGTGTGGGGCACGGTGACTCCTGGTTCGTCGGGGCGGCGGGAGCAGGGGGAGGGTCGGTCAGCCGCCCCAGGAGGTGTCGTTGCACCGGGTGCCCGGGGGGCAGTGGATCTCGGTGGTGTCGCCCGCGGCGGAGCCGTGGTGGGGGGAGTCGGCGACGGCGGCCGGCGCGAGGGCGGTGAGGAGGGCGGTGAGGACCGCCGTGAGCAGCAGCCGGAGGCGGGACGACGGACGCTTCATGGCAGGGGTCTCCTGTTCTCGTGAGCATCCCGGTGGGGGCTCGTCGGGCGGACGACAGCAGCCTGCTTCCTGACATGCCGTCGGGGCCACGCGCCGGGCACCTCACCAAGGTGCCTGACAGCAAAGCGACACCCCACCAAAGGGATTGATGGATATCAAAGGGGACGTACCCTCGGTACGCCCCTCGGCCCGGTGCGCCGTTTCCGCGCCACAGGTGCCCGATCGGCCGTTTTGCCCCTGCTCGCTTTCCTGCCAGGCAACTTGGTGAGGGGCCCGCCCCCTGGCTCCTCACCCCCGTGATCCGCAGGCTGAGCGACACGAGGCTGAGCGCAGCCGTCACACCCGGTGCCCCGCCGGCACCGACGGCCCCGGCGCTCTCGTTGCCATCCCCCTGAGGAGTCCGTATGCGATTCGGCCTGTTCTGTCTGCCCGCCGAGTGCCCGGGACACCGTCCGTCGGCGGCCGAGACCTATGCCGGCCTGGTCGACGCGGCGGTGGAGGCCGAGCGACTGGGCCTGCACGCCGTGTGGTTCGCCGAGCACCACTTCTCCCCCTACGGCGGATTCATCCCGAGCATCCCCGTGCTGGGGGCGGCCGTCGCCGCGCGCACCGAGCGGATCCGGATCGGTTCGGCGGCGACGGTGCTGCCGCTGCGGGACGCCGTGGAGACCGCGGAGTCCTTCGCGATGCTCGACGTGCTGAGCGGCGGACGGGTGGAGGTCGGGGTCGGCCGTGGCTTCCTGCCCGCCGAGTTCGCCGGGCGCGGGGTCGCCATGACGGACCGGGCCGGGCTGTTCACGGAGGGGCTCGCGGTGCTCCGCGGCGCCTGGGCGGACGGCCCGCTGCGGTTCCGGGGCGAGCACTACGACCTGGAGGGCGTCGACGTGCTGCCGAAGCCCGCGCAGCGGCCCGGGCCGCCGGTCTGGATCGCCGCGTCCACCTCGCGCGACTCCTTCGAACTGGCCGGGCGTGAGGGGCTGGGCCTGATGGTCAACCCCTACAACCGCTCGGCGGAGGAGCTGGCCGCGGGTCTTGGCTGGTACCGGGAGGCGCGCCGCGCTGCCGGGCTCGATCCCGAGGGCGGCCGCATCCTGGCCAACCAGCACCTCTTTGTGGCGCCCACCGAGACCGAGGCCGCGACCGTGCCGAGGGAGCCCCTGATGGAGTACCTGGGCGCGGTGGACGCGGCGTTCGGCCGTCCCCTGACCCCGCCCGACTACGCGGCCGTGTACCCGGAGAAGGTGCTGTTCGGCACGCCGGACACGGTCACCCGGAAGATCAAGGAGTGGGAGCGGCTCGGGATCACCGATCTGTGTCTGATGACCCGGTTCGGCAGCCTCGCGCCCGCGGCCGCGTCCGGTTCGCTGCGGCTGTTCGCGCGGGAGGTCGCGCCGTGTTTCGGCTAGTCCCGTCCGCGACGGACGCCCGGCCGGTGGTCACCCCGCTCGTCCCGCTGGCCGGTGCCCATGGCTGGGGCGGGCTGTCGCTCAAGGACGAGACGAAGCAGCGCTCGGGGGCCTTCAAGTACCGCGGGGTGTGGCGGCGCACCGGCCTGCTGCCCGCCGGGGCGCGGCTGGTCGCCGCGTCCACCGGTAACCACGCGTCGGCCCTCGCCGCGGCGGCCCGCGCGCGCGGTCAGCACGCCCGTATCCACGTCCCGGCCGGCACCCCGCGTGCCAAGCTCGACCGGATCGGGGCCGAGGGCGCCGAGGCGGTGCTGGTGGACGGCGGTTACGACGCGTGCGAGAGGCGGGCGCGGGCCGAGGCGCGCGACGGCACCGTGTTCGTGCACAGCTTCGATGATCCCGAGATCATCGAAGGGCACCGGACGCTCTTTCAGGAGGCCGCCGCGCAGGGCGGCCTGCCCGACGTCGTCTACGTGCCGCTGGGCGGCGGCGGTCTGGTCACCGCGGCCCTGCGCCAGTGGCACGCGGCCGGCGTGCGGGTCGTCGGGGTGGAGTACCGCGGCGCCCCGGCGATGCGGCGGTCCCTCGCCGCCGGGCACCGCGTCGTCCTCGACGGCGCGACGGGGCTGCCGGAGGGCCTCCTCGTCCGCCGGATCGGCCGGATCCCGTTCGAGGAGTGCCACCGGGCCGGCGTGCGTGTCACCACCGTCGGCGACGCCGAACTGCACCGCGCCATGGCCCTGTTGTGGACGGGGGCCGGCATCCGCGCCGAGGGCGCGGGGGCGGCCGCCCTCGCCGCCGCGCTGCGCGAGGGCCATCCGCGGGAGCGGGCCCTGGCCGTGGTCTCCGGCGGAAACATCGACGAATTCGTCTGGCGGCGCTGTCTCGCCGCGGCCGGCGCCACGCCCCCCGGCGCCGGCACACCCGCAGCCCCTTGGAGCGAAGCGATATGAATCCCACGAGATCCGGCGGCCCCGGAGCCCCGGGCGTGCCCGCGCCGCCCGGCCCCGCGCCCCGCGCCCGGCTCGGCCTGGTCGGCGGCGTCGGGCCCCTCGCCACCGCCGATTTCTACCTGCGGCTGGTGGAGCACCACCAGCGGGCCACCGGCGGCGCCTACCCCGATGTGGTCACCCACAGCCTGCCGCTCCCCGCCGCGCTGGAGCGGGCCTTCATCACCGGCACGGCCGACGCGACGCACCACGCCGGGATCACCGCGTTGCTGGGCGACGCCCTGGACGTCTTCGAGCGGGCCGGCGCCACCTGCGTCGCGCTGCCCTGCAACACCCTGCACTCCCACCTCCCCGGGCTGCTGCGCGGCCGCGACCTGGAGTGGATCGACATGGTCGGCGCGGTCCGGCGGCGGATCGCCCGCGACGGCCACCGCCGGGTGCTGGTGCTCGGCACCACCTCCACCCTGCGCACCGATCTCTACCGCGACGGCGACGGCGTGGAGTTCGCCGTACCCGGTGCGGCGGCCCAGCGCGAGGCGGAGCAGCTGGTCCTGGCCTGTCTGGACGGCGATCCGAGCGCCTTCCCGGCGGCCCGGCTGCGGGCCCTGGCCGGCTCGGCCGGCCCGGTGGACGCGGTCGTCCTCGGCTGCACCGACCTGCACCTGCTGCGGGAGAGCGCCGACTTCGGGGTGCCGGTCGTGGACAGCCTCAGCTGCCTGGTCGACGCCTGCGCCCGGCGGCTGCTGGCTCCCGCGCACGCCGGCCCGGCGGCCGTCCTGGCGGGGGCGGTCCGATGAGCACGCCGACCACCGCCCTGGACCCGGCGCGGGTCCTGGCCGACCCGGCCGCCGCCCCTCGCTGGGCCGCGCAGACCGCCGCCTGGATCCGCGACGAGGTGTGCGCTCCGGCCCCGGCGCTCGGCCGGCCGGGGGCGCTGTGCCCCTACGTCCCGGCGGCACTGCGCCGGCACCACATCGAACTGGTCGAGTCCGCGCTGCCGGGCGACGACCCGGAAGCACTCGACGCGCAACTCCTCGCCCTGGCGGTGGAGTTCCGCGAGGACGCGGCGGCGCGTCCCGCCGCCGAGGCGCTGCTGCGCTGCCGCGTCGTGGTCTACACGGCGCTGGACGGCCGGGGCGAGCTGCTGACCGGCGTACGGACGCGGGTCAAGCCGCTGCTGCTCGCCCGGGGGCTGACCACCGGCGAGTTCTTCCCCGCCAGCCCCGACGCCAGCGTGCGCAACGCCGACGTCACGGTGGCCCGTTCGCCCTGGCCCGCCCTGGCCCTGCGCCACTCCACCCCGCACGACGAGCTCTTCCTCGCCGGCCGGCCCGAACTGCACCGTGTCTTCCGCGCGGCCGGCCCCGGCATCGACACCCGGGCGGCGTCATGAGCACCCCCACCGTGACCCCCGGCGTGCTCGCCGGGCGCGAGCTGTACTGCGTGGCGGGGCCCGGGCTGTTCCTCACCGCGGAACGCCCGCACGGGCGGGACGCGCTCTCCTTCGAGGTGCTCGGCGACCACGGGCGACGGCTGGGCCTTCTCGACGCCGCCCCGGCCGAGGGGCTCGTACGCCTCGCCCCGGACGCGGAGCTGCGCTCCCGTCCCGCCGCGGTGACCGCCGAGGCGGTCCGGCTCGCGGTCCGCACCCTCGTCAAGACCTTCCGGGACCGCGTGCGCGCGTGGTTCCTCGCCGTACCGGACGGTCTCGCCGGCACCCTGCTCCCCCTGCTGGCCGAGGAGGGGTTCGCCCCCGATCCCGGCGGCGGGCTGCGCTCGGCGCGGCACGACTTCACCCGGGGATCCGCGGACCGGGCCGACAGCATGGAGGGGGTGTACGCGGACCCGTACACGGTCCCGTGGAACTTCGTTCCGCTGGAGACCGACGTGCTGGGGCGGCTGCTCCCCGGCCTCCCCGCCGGTGCCCGCGTGCTCGACCTGGGCTGCGGCTACGGCAAGAACGCCTGGCTGCTCGGCTCGCTCGGCCACCGGGTCGCCGGCTCCGACATCTCCGCCTCCGCGGTCGCCGGCGCCCGGCGGCTGCTGGGCGAGGGGGCCGAGCTGGCGGTCGCCGACGCCACCCGGCTGCCCTGGCCCGACGCCTCCTTCGACGCCGCGCTCGACATCGGCTGCCTGCACTGCATGCCCGCCGGTGACCGGCCCGCGGCCGTGCGGGAACTCGCCCGCGTCCTCGCCCCGGACGGCGTCCTGCACTCCCGGATGTTCCGCCCCCGGCCCGCCCGCTGGCTGGCCGCACAGCCCTTCCACACGACCGGCTTCGGCCTGGAGACCGAGGCGGCCGCCGCACTGCTGCGCACCGCCTTCGCCCGGGTCGACGTCGACAGCACCCCGCATGCCACCTACCTGGCCGCGCGAGAACCGGTGACCCCATGACCCAGAAGATCCTGCTGCTGCTCGGCGGCCGCAGCACCGAGCACGACGCCTCCCTGCACAGCTACCGGCGGCTGCGCGCCGCGATCGAGGCCGCCCCCGGCCGGCTCGCCCTGGCCGGCGTCGCCTACCTCACCCGCGAGGGCGGCTACCGCCACTTCGACGCCGGGCCGTGGCCCGGCACCGAGGAGGAGCTGCGGGCGGGTGCCGCCCTGCCGTTGCACGAGGGGCTGCGCCGCCTGGCGGACTCCGGCGCCTTCGTCTTCTCCCTGCTGCACGGCAACGAGGGCGAGGACGGGGCCTGGCAGGGCGTCGCCGAAGTCCTCGGGCTGCGCGGCAGCTTCGGGCCCGTGCTCGCCTCGGCCCTGGGCATGGACAAGCGCCTCCAGGCCGTCGTGGCCCGCGACCTGGTCCCCGGGCTGCGCACACCCCGCACCTGGCTGCTGCCCCCCGCGGCCGCCCAGGACCCCGCCGCGCGCGAGGCGTGGGCGGCGCGGATCACCGAGCGGCTCGACGGCCGGCCCGCGGTGGTCAAGCCCAACCGGATGGGCGCCTCCCTGCTCGCCGCCCTGGTGACCGAGCCGGCCGGCGCCGCGCTGGCCGAGGCGGCCGCCCGCGTGCTGCCGTACGACGACCAGGTGCTGGTCCAGGAGTTCGTGGAGGGCGCCGAGTTCACCTGCGGGGTCGTCCGGGCCGGCGGGCGCACCCTCGCCCTGCCGGTCGTCGAGGCGGTCACCGCGCAGGGCTTCCTCGGCCACCGCGAGAAGCACGAGGACGGACTCGTCCGGCCCGTACTGCACACCGAGGACACCGAGGTGACCCGGCGCGTCAAGGAGGCCTCCGTCCGGCTCTTCGACGAGATGGCCGTCTTCGGCTTCGCCCGCCTGGACTTCCTGGTGCGCGACGGCGAGCTGTACTTCCTGGAGATCAACACGCTGCCCGGTCTGATGGACGGCAGTGCCTTCCCCCGGATGCTCGAGGCCGCCGGGCTCGGCCTGGCCGATCTCGTCGAGGAGTGCGCGGCCGAGTACGCGCGCCGCCCGGTACGGGACAAGGTCCTCCCCTACCGCATCGACCACGGCGACCACGACGGCGCCGCCCACGGAAAGGAGCCGGCCGGTGTCTGAGCCCGCCCGCGCACACCCGGAGACGCTGATCGTCTTCCCCAACCCCGCTCAGCTGGAGACCGTCGGCCGCGCCGCCGCCCTCACGGGCGTACCGCTGACCGTCCTGCTGCCCGACGGCGCGGCGTGCCCGGATCTGCCCGGGGTGAGCGTGCTCCGCGCCTCCGAGGCGGCCGCCCGCGCCGCCGCTCCCGAGGGCGCCCGGGTGATGTGCTGCCACGAGAGCGGCGTCTACTGGATGGCCGAGCACCGCGCCGCGGTGGGCCGGCCCAACTTCGCCGAGGTCTGCCTGCGGATGCTCGTCAAGACCCGGCTCGGTGCCGAACTGGCCGGCCTCGGGGTGACCGTCGTCGACAAGATCCCGCTGGCCGGGGTCCGGGACCGGGACGCGCTGCCGTATCCGCTCGTGGCCAAGCCCGACTTCGGGTTCGCCAGCATGCTCGTCAAGCGCATCCCGGACGCCGTGGCGCTCGCCGACTACGAGCGCTCCTACCGGCAGCTGCGCGACCGCTCGCTGCTCACCGAGTACGACGAGTTCATCGCGACGCAGCCGGACGCCGACCCCTGGGGCGTCATCCTGGAGCCGGACCTCACCGGGAGCACGCTCTTCCTGACCGTCCCCTTCCTGGTCCGTGACGGCGAGTTGGCCGGCATGTTCCCGATCAAAGGTGTCGGCCAGCGCGGCGACGAGCTGACCGACTTCCACTGGAACGCCTTCCACTGCGGCGACGTGCCGCCCGGCGCCCTGGACGCCCTCGACCGCGACCTGCGCCTGCTCGTGAAGGGCCTCGGTCTGACCGGCGGGGTCTACGAGATCGAGGCGCTCTACGACGAGCGGCGGGGGACCCTGTACGTCCTGGAGTTCTCGCCGCGCGTCACCGGCGGCTTCATCCCGGAACTGGTCCGCCGCACCACGGGCGTCGACGTCGAGCTGCTCGGCCTGCTGCACTTCCTGGGCGCCGAGCCGGGACCCGACGTGGCCACCGGGCCGCGGCACGCCGAGCCGCACCTGCTGGTGCTGATGGCCGACGGCGATCCGGAGCCGGCCGCGGCCCGGGGCGCGGCCCCGGTGGCGAGCCGGGTGCGGCGGCTGGGCGACACCGAGTTCCGGGACGTCATCTACCCCTGCCCGAGCCCGGCGGTGGCACCGTGAGCGGCACCGGGCCGAAGGGCCGGCCTCCCGTGGTGATCGCCTTCGAGGGGCTGGACGGCACCGGCAAGACCCGGCTGACCACCCTGCTGGCCGAGGCGACGGGACTGCCCCGCACCACCACCCCGGGCCCCGCGTACGACGCCCTGCGCCCGGTGCTGCACGCGGCCGGCGGTCTCGCCTCGTACCTGATGTACCTCAGCGGCTGTTCCTGGGCCGTCGAGTCGGCGCACCGCGCGGGCACGCCCGCGCTGCTGGTGGACCGTTACGGGTTCTCCAGCGCCGTGCAGCACGGCTGGAACCTCGGCCTCTCCCCGCGCGAGGCGCTGCTGGCGCCGGACGCGCCGCACCGCCTGCTGCCGCCGCCCGCGCTGACGGTGCTGCTGGTGGC
>NZ_JBFAPH010000294.1:0-7893 GCF_040675635.1 Streptomyces sp. NPDC049577 | reverse complement strand
GCAGGCGGCGGCGCTCACCGCGCCGGGGGCGCCGGCGGACGGCGCGGCGCCGTTGTCGGTGTCGTCCTGCGGGGCGCAGCCGGCGGCCGCGGCGAGCAGGACGGTGAGGGCGGCGAGCGCGGTGCGGGCGGTGACCGGCCGGTGCGGCCTGGGGGCGACGGGCATGGCGCGAGACTGGCAGCGCCCGAAGTGATCTGTCCAGGTCAGGGCGCCAACTGTCCATATGACGGAAGACTGTTGCGGATTCATGAACCCGTCGACGGGCGGGTAGCCGTAGAGGAGGCCCCCGTGCGGTCCATGGCTGGATCTCGCCTAGGACAGCGTCTGATGCCCATGGGACAGCAGTGGCGGATCTTCACTCCTGATCCCCCGAACGGGCACATCCGGCAGGAAAAACAGCGGCGCACCCGGGGGCGCGACAGAATAATTTGCAGCTCAGCCCCTTGAGACGGAGAACGTCACTTGGATACGGTGTCTTGACGCCGGTTCTCCCGAGGAGGGGTAATCATGACGGAAATCCTTGCGCCATCGGCCGCGAAGACCGACATTCTGTCTGCCGGGCGCGTGGTGGATCACCCCGCCTGGGCAGAGCTGAAGGCCGCGGTCGAGACGATCCGGCCCTGGCAGGCCGCGAACGGCTCGATCGACCTGACCGCCGACGGCGCGCCGCCGGGCGAGGCGGTGCGCGCCGAGTTCGACCGCGTCATAGCGGCCGTCGAGGCGCTCTCCCCGCTGCTGCCGCACGACGCCGCGTACCACACGGCGCTCGTCGCCGACCTGCGCCGCTGGGCCGACACGGGCTTCGGCGTGCCGGACTTCCTGGACTCGCTGCTGGCCTTCCAGCCCGCCGCCGAGCGCGCCGACGGCCGGCAGCACCTGGTCGTCTTCCCGATGTACACGCAGAACGGCAACCCGGACCGCAACCTGGAAGCCGTCGTGCTGCGCATGGTGTGGCCGGAGTGGCTCTCCGAGCTGGAGCGCACCCGCTACGACAACCCGCTCTTCCTCGGCATCACCTTCGAGGACTTCACCGCGGGCTACGACACCAACTCCGCGGTGCTCTTCCCGGAGACCATCGCCGTCCGCGAGGCCCCTGAGCGCTTCACCTGGGGCGGCATCTTCTGCGACCGCGAGGCGGCGCGCTTCCGGCGCGTCACCGAGGCGGCCGTCTCCGTCCTCGGCCTGGACCTGCCGGGCGACATCGCCGACATGATCGGCGACCAGAAGCGATGCGAACAGGCGTTCGTCCTGTGGGACATGGTCCACGACCGCACCCACAGCCACGGCGACCTGCCCTTCGACCCCTTCATGATCAAGCAGCGGCAGCCGTTCTGGATGTACGGCCTGGAGGAGCTGCGCTGCGACCTCACCGCCTTCAAGGAGGCCGTGAAGCTGGAGGCCGACGGCTTCACCCAGGCCCGTGACGTGCAGTTCGCCGTGCTCTTCGACCGCATGTTCCGCTTCCCGGTCACCGGTGACCGGGTGCGCAACTACGACGGCCTCGGCGGCCAGCTGCTCTTCGCCTACCTGCACAAGCACGACGTCGTACGCTGGACGGACAACACCCTCCACATCGACTGGGACCGTGCTCCGCAGGTCACCAACCAGCTGTGCGGCGAGATCGAGAAGCTCTACCGGGACGGCATCGACCGCCCCAAGCTCGTCCACTGGTTCGCCGCCTACGACCTCGTCTCCACCTACCTCGCCCCGCACCCGGGCTCGGTGTGGGCCAAGGGCCCGGACGCCCTGGACCTCACCCAGCCCCCGCGCAAGCTCGTGGACGACGTGCTTCCGGACGAGTTCCCGCTCAGCATGTTCTACGAGGCCCTTGCCAAGAAGCTGCGCGGCGTGATCGCCTCGACCAAGGGCATTACGGCCGCGACCGCGGAGCCGGTGGCCGCGTGAGCACGAGCGAGAAGAGCGAGAGAGAGGCGACGGTCATGACCACTCCGACGAACGGCAACGGCCTGCTGAACGGTGCCGTCGTGGCGGTCGCGGGCGCCGCCGGCCCCGCCGGCCGGGCGACCCTGCTGCGCCTGGCGGAGGCCGGGGCGACCGTCGTCGCCGCCGACGCGGACGCGGCGCGCCTCGCGGACGCCGTGGACGCCGCCCGCTACGCCCACGGCGGCGCGACCGTCACCGGCGACACCGTCGACCTGCTCGACCTGGAGGCCACCCGGGCCTGGGCCGATCGCACCGAGAAGGAGTTCGGCCGCATCGACGGCCTGGTCCATCTGGTGGGCGGCTGGCGCGGCTCGTCGACGTTCGCCGAGACCGACCTCGCCGACTGGGAGCTGCTGGAGAAGCTGCTCATCCGCACCGTGCAGCACACCTCCCTGGCCTTCGAGGCCCCGCTGCTGCGCAGCGGCAACGGCCGGTACCTGCTGATCAGCGCCGCCGGCGCCAGCAAGCCGACCGCCGGCAACGCCGCCTACTCGGCCTCCAAGGCCGCCGCCGAGGCCTGGACGCTGGCCCTCGCCGACTCCTTCCGCAAGGCGGGGGGCGAGGAGGGCCCGCAGGCCGCGGCCGCCATCCTGATCGTCAAGGCCCTGGTGCACGACGCCATGCGCGCCGAGCGCCCGAACGCGAAGTTCGCGGGCTTCACGGACGTCAACGACCTGGCCGGCGCCATCGTCGACGTCTGGGACAAGCCCGCCCAGGAAGTGAACGGAACCCGTCTGTGGCTGACCCCGCAATCGTGACCCAGGCCCCCGCGACCGACGCGATACGCCGGCACGACCCCGAGCTGCGCGGCTTCGCCAGCGACAACTACGCGGGGGTGCACCCCGAGGTCCTCGCGGCCCTCGCCCTCGCCAACGGCGGTCACCAGGTCGCCTACGGCGAGGACGACTACACCGCGCACCTCCAGGACGTCATGCGCGCCCACTTCGGGCCGACGGCCGAGGCGTTCCCGGTCTTCAACGGCACGGGCGCCAACGTCGTCGCCCTGCAGGCCGCGAGCGAGCGGTGGGGCGCGGTCATCTGCGCCGCCAGCGCGCACATCAACGTCGACGAGGGCGGGGCGCCGGAGCGCGTCGGCGGGCTCAAGCTGCTCGCCGTGCCCACCGAGCACGGCAAGCTCACCCCCGAGCTCATCGACCGCGAGGCGTGGGGCTGGGAGGACGAGCACCGCGCCCAGCCGCAGGTCGTCTCGATCACCCAGACGACCGAGCTGGGCACCTGCTACACGCCCGAGGAGATCCGCGAGATCTGCGACCACGCCCACGAGCGGGGCATGAAGGTCCACCTCGACGGCTCCCGCATCGCCAACGCGGCCGCCACCCTCGGCGTCCCGCTGCGGGCCTTCACCACCGACGCCGGCGTGGACCTGCTGTCCTTCGGCGGCACCAAGAACGGCCTGCTCTTCGGCGAGTGCGTCGTCGTCCTCAACCCGGACGCGGTGCGGGCGATGAAGCACCTGCGCAAGCTGTCGATGCAGCTGGCCTCGAAGATGCGCTTCGTCTCCGTGCAGTTCGAGGCCCTGCTCACGGGCGACCTGTGGCTGCGCAGCGCCTCCCACGCCAACGCCATGGCCGCGCGGCTGGCCGAGGGCGTCCGGGGCGTGGAGGGCGTGGAGATCCTGCACCCCGTGCAGTCCAACGCGGTCTTCGCCCGGCTGCCGCACGACGTGAGCGAGCGCCTGCAGAAGCGCTACCGCTTCTACTTCTGGGACGAGGCGGCCGGCGACGTCCGCTGGATGTGCTCCTTCGACACGACCGAGGCCGACGTGGACGCGTTCGCGGCCGCGGTCGCGGAGGAGATGTCCCGGCGGTAGCCGCCACCCCGCGCCCCGTAAGGGGCGCGGGGAACTGCGCGATCAGCCGCAGACGGCCCGCGGCCGCCGCCCGGCCTCGGCCGCGCCGATCAAGCCTCGGCCGGGGCGGGGGCTGTGCCCCCCAGGTGGGCCGGGATCCACCAGCTGTCCGCCGGCCCCTCGGCCCGGACCGGGTACGCGCGCTGCGCCGACTCCAGCAGCTCCTGCACCCGCGAGCGCAGCCGCTCGGTGATGCCCTCGGCCGACTCCGCCGGATCGGCCTCCATCGGCTCCCCCACCCGGATCGACACCGGTATGTGGTCACGGCCCAGATTGCGCTTGTGCCCCTTGGTCCACAGCCGCTGCGTGCCCCACAGCGCCATCGGCAGCAGCGGCACCCCCGCCTCCTGGGCGAGCCGGGCCGCGCCGGACTTGAAGTTCTTCAGCGTGAACGACGTGGAGATCGTCGCCTCCGGGAACACCCCGATGACCTCGCCCGAACGCAGGGCGGACAGCGCGTGCTTGTACGCGTCCGTCCCCGCCGCCCGGTCGACGGGGATGTGCTTCATCGCGCGCATCAGCGGGCCGGAGACCTTGTGCCGGAAGACCGACTCCTTGGCCATGAACCGCACCAGTCGCTTGGCCGGGCGGGCCGCCACACCGCAGAAGATGAAGTCGAGGTATCCGATGTGGTTGCTCACCAGGACCGCCCCGCCGCGCTGCGGGACGTGCTCGGTCCCCTTGATGTCGAAGCGCAGATCGAGTGCCTTGAACATGGTCCGGGCGACACCGATCACCGGGGGGTAGACGAGTTCTGCCATATCGGGAAGATCCTTCCGGGGTCGGTCCGGGGAGGGGGCTCCCGGCTGACGTGAGGCCTGTACGCCCGCCAAGTTACGCGGCCGTAGGATGTCGGCTTCCGGCAGATCGTGCCTGAATGCCCGGCCCCGGTGCCAGCGAGGACCCCCTGTCGGGCGGGAGATCCTCATCACGTCGGCTCCCGGAACGGGAAACTTTACGGACTTCGGGGAGGACGAAGGTGGACGGGCGGGACGAGGGCATCACGCGGCTGGGCCCCGCGGAGATCGGTGCCGAGCTGGGCGCGCGGGCCACGCTGGTCCAGTTCTCCAGCGCCTTCTGCCAGCCGTGCCGGGCCACCCGGCGCGTCCTCGCGGAGGTCGCGGCCATGGTCGAGGGCGTCACGCACGTCGAGATCGACGCGGAGGCGCGGCTGGAGCTCGTCCGCGCCCTGCGGATCACCGCCACCCCGACCGTACTCGTCCTCGACGCCACGGGCGGCATCGTCCGCCGGGCAACCGGGCAGCCGCGCAAGGCGGACGTCATCGCCGCCCTCGGCGCGGCGGTCTGACGGCCCGACGGCTGACGGGCCACGGCCCGTGACCGTGATCCCTCTCGCATCTCCCCGGCCGTGCTTGACGCTCCGCACCCCGAATCGTCAGTGTGACGCTATGTGGCCCGGACTCCTGCTCGCCGAGCCCCTGAGCAGCGCGCACGGCTCGATCCCCAGCAGAAGGACATCTCCATGACGGCCTCGACCGAACTCGGTACCGCTCCCCTCGCCGATCCGGACGTGCCCACCGACCTCTCCCACCTGCTGCGCTCCGTCTTCCGCCGGCACGCCGCCGGCGTCGCCGTGATCACCGCCCGCGGCGCGCGCCCGGTCGGCTTCACCGCCACGTCCCTCACCTCGGTGGCCGCGGAACCGCCGATGATCTCCTTCGGGGCCGGAACGGGCTCGTCCAGCTGGCCCGTCCTGGCCGAGGCCGAGCACGTGGGCGTGCACATACTCGGCGAGCACCAGCGCGATCTCGCCGCGACCTTCGCCCGCAGCGGCGCCGACCGCTTCGCCCCGCCCACCCGCTGGCACACCGGCCCGCACGGGGTCCCGGTGCTGGAGGGGGTGCTGGCCTGGCTGGTCTGCCGGGTGGTGGCCCGGGTGCCCGCCGGGGACCACCGGGTCGTGCTCGCGGAGGCGGTCGCCGGCGACCCCACGGGGACCGGCCGCCCCCTGCTGTACCACCAGGGTGACTTCAACGGATTGCGCGACTGAGGAGTCCCCGGAAGGCGCGTTGGGCAGATCACAGTCGACCGGCCTTGCGCTCGGTGTACGCGCTCGATGTACTGGCCAGTAACATTCTGGTCGGGATGGTGACCACCGGCGGTGGTCACGCCCGACCGGGACCGCCCCCGAGGCGCCTATGCTGCCTGCCAAGGCAGCTTTGATAGAGACGATGCAGTAGGAGAGCCGGCGTGAGCTTGAGGATCGTTGTCTGTGTGAAGTACGTGCCCGACGCCACCGGCGACCGGCACTTCGCCGAGGACCTGACCGTCGACCGCGACGACGTGGACGGCCTGCTCTCGGAGCTCGACGAGTACGCGGTCGAGCAGGCGCTGCAGATCAAGGAGGCGGCCGACGACGACGCGGAGATCACCGTCCTGACGATCGGCCCCGAGGACGCGAACGACGCCCTGCGCAAGGCGCTGTCGATGGGCGCCGACAAGGCCGTCCACGTCGAGGACGACGACCTGCACGGCACCGACGCGCTCGGCACCTCCCTGGTGCTGGCCAAGGCCGTCGAGAAGACCGGCTACGACCTGGTGATCTGCGGCATGGCCTCCACCGACGGCGGCATGGGCGTGCTCCCGGCCATGCTGGCCGAGCGCCTGGGCGTCCCGCAGGTCACGCTGCTCTCCGAGGTCGCCGTGGCCGACGGCAAGGTGACCGGCCGCCGCGACGGCGACGCCGCCAGCGAGCAGCTGGAGGCCGCCCTCCCGGCCGTCGTCTCCGTCACCGATCAGTCGGGCGAGGCGCGTTACCCGTCCTTCAAGGGCATCATGGCCGCGAAGAAGAAGCCGGTGGAGTCCCTGGACCTGTCCGACCTCGACATCGAGGCCGACGAGGTCGGCCTGGAGGCCGCCTGGACCAAGGTCGACGAGGCCACGGAGCGCCCGGCCCGCACGGCCGGCACGATCGTCAAGGACGAGGGCGAGGGCGGCAAGCAGCTCGCCGAGTTCCTCGCGGGCCAGAAGTTCATCTGAGCCCCGCGTACGAACCGTCCCCCTCCTCCCTCCCTTCATCCCGCAGGAGCGCAACCCATGGCTGAAGTCCTCGTCTACGTCGACCACGTGGACGGCGCCGTCCGCAAGCCCACCCTCGAGCTGCTCACCCTCGCCCGCCGCATCGGCGAGCCCGTGGCCGTCGCCCTGGGCGCCGGCGCGGACGCCACCGCGGCGACCCTCGCCGAGTACGGCGCGGTCAAGGTCCTGACGGCCGACGCCGCCGAGTTCGCCGACTACCTGGTCGTGCCGAAGGTGGACGCCCTCCAGGCCGCGTACGAGTCTGTGTCCGCCGCAGGCTCCCTGGCCGCCGTGCTCGTCCCGTCCTCCGCCGAGGGCAAGGAGATCGCGGCCCGCCTCGCGGTCCGCATCGGCTCCGGCATCATCACCGACGCCGTCGACCTGGAGGCCGGCGCCGAGGGCCCGGTGGCCACGCAGTCCGTCTTCGCGGCCTCGTTCACCACCAAGTCCCGCGTCACCAAGGGCACCCCGGTCATCACCGTCAAGCCCAACTCCGCCGCCCCCGAGGCCGCCCCGGCCGCCGGCGCGGTCGAGGCCCTCGCCGTCACCTTCGGCGAGCTGGCCACCGGCACCAAGGTCGTCTCCCGCACCGCGCGCGAGTCGACGGGCCGCCCGGAGCTGACCGAGGCCGCGATCGTGGTCTCCGGCGGCCGCGGCGTCAACGGCGCCGAGAACTTCCCGCTCATCGAGGCCCTCGCCGACTCCCTCGGCGCGGCCGTCGGCGCCTCCCGCGCCGCCGTCGACGCCGGCTGGTACCCGCACACCAACCAGGTCGGCCAGACGGGCAAGTCCGTCTCCCCGCAGCTCTACATCGCGGCGGGCATCTCCGGTGCGATCCAGCACCGGGCGGGCATGCAGACCTCGAAGACCATCGTCGCCATCAACAAGGACGCCGAGGCCCCGATCTTCGACCTCGTCGACTACGGCGTCGTGGGCGACCTCTTCCAGGTCGTGCCGCAGCTGACGGACGAGATCAAGGCCCGCAAGGGCTGATCCCCTCCGGTTTCGCACAGGCCCCCCGCTCCGGCTGACGCCGGGGG
>NZ_JBFAPH010000293.1:0-7900 GCF_040675635.1 Streptomyces sp. NPDC049577 | reverse complement strand
CGAGGCGGGCTTCGGTGAAGTCGAGCTGAACGCTGTGCGCTCCGGCGTCCAGACAGCCGCGGATGTCGGCCTCGGCCTCGGCGGTGAGGTCGTCATCGCCCGCCGCCGCCCCGTCGGCGGCCTCCGCCCCTGTCACGGCTTCCGCACCGGTGGTTCCGCCCGCCCCGCCCGCCGCCGACGCGCCGGTCGCCCCGGCGCCGGCGGCCTCCGCCGCCCCCGCCCCCGCGCCGTCGGCGCTGCCCGCTGCCCAGTGGCCGGCGGGCACCGGCCCGTACTCCTACGGCACCCCCACCGCGCCCTGGACCGGTGCGCCCGCCGCCCGGACGCCCGCCCCCGCCGGACGGCGCAAGGTGCGACCGCTGACGTGGGTCGCCGTCGCGCTCGCCGCGTTCCTGGTCGGCGGGGCCGTCGCCGGCGGGGTGCTGCTCATGCGGGAGGGGAAGGGCGGCGGCGGTGCCGACAAGCCGTCCGCCACCACCCCGCCCCCGTCCACCGCGACCCCGACGCCCTCCGGCGGGTCCTCGGGCCCCTCGGCCCCCTCCGGCCCCTCCACCGACGTCTCCGGCCCCTCCGCCCCCCGGGCGACCGGCGAGCCGCCCGAGGGGTTCGAGCGGATGACGTCCCCCGAGGGGTTCACGCTCGCCGTGCCGCAGGGGTGGACCCGGAACGACAAGGGGCGCGGTCAGATCGACTACGCGGGCCCCACCGGGCTGGCGCACCTGCGCGTCGGGGTCCTGCCGCAGGCCGGGAAGTCCGCGTACGACCACTTCCTGGAGATGGAGAAGACCGTCTCCCGGCAGGACGGCTACCAGCGCCTCAAGCTGACCGCCAACACCTTCGACGGCCGGCCGGGCGCCCTGTGGGAGTGGACGTACAGGGAGAAGGACGGCCGCACCGTGCACGCCGCCGACCAGGCGTACCTGGACGAGAAGGGCAACGAGTTCGCCGTCCTCTACGAGGACTGGGGCGACGCGTGGGGCGTCACGCACAAGACCTTCGACACCGCCCTGCGCTACTGGTGGGTCGGGCCGGTCGACTTCGACTGAGGGCCCGGCTCATAGACTCTGACTCTCGTCGTCCAAGCCCTTGCCGAACGGGAGAACCCGCCGTGACCGAGCCGCGTACCGAACACAGTGCCGATGTGATCGTCGTCGGGGCGGGCCCGGCGGGCTCGACGACCGCGTACTACCTCGCCAAGGCGGGGCTGGACGTCCTGCTGCTGGAGAAGACCGCGTTCCCGCGCGAGAAGGTGTGCGGCGACGGCCTGACGCCGCGCGCGACCAAGCAGCTGGTCGCGATGGGGATCGACATCTCCGAGGAGGCCGGCTGGCTGCGCAACAAGGGCCTGCGCATCATCGGCGGCGGCGTCCGCCTCCAGCTCGACTGGCCGGACCTCGCCTCGTACCCGGACTACGGCCTCGTCCGCAAGCGCGACGACTTCGACGAGCAGCTCGCCCGGCAGGCGGTCAAGGCCGGTGCGCGGCTGTACGAGCGGTGCAACGTCCAGGCGCCGGTGATCGACGACCGCACCGGGCACATCACCGGTGTGGAGGCGAAGCTCGGCGAGGAGAAGACGCCGGTCACCTTCCACGCCCCGCTCGTCGTCGCGGCCGACGGCAACTCCTCGCGGCTCTCCCTCGGCATGGGCCTGCACCGGCGCGAGGACCGGCCGATGGGCGTGGCCGTGCGCACGTACTTCACCTCGCCCCGCCACGACGACGACTACCTGGAGTCCTGGCTGGAGCTGTGGGACCGGCGCGGTCCGCAGGACCGGCTGCTGCCGGGCTACGGCTGGATCTTCGGCATGGGCGACGGCACGAGCAACGTCGGCCTCGGCGTCCTCAACACCTCCGCGTCCTTCAAGGAGCTCGACTGGCGCGAGGTGCTCAAGGCGTGGTGCGCCTCCATGCCCGAGGACTGGGGCTACACGCCCGAGAACATGACCGGCCCGATCCGGGGCGCCGCGCTGCCCATGGCCTTCAACCGGCAGCCGCACTACACGCGCGGCCTGCTGCTCGTCGGCGACGCGGGCGGCCTGGTCAACCCGTTCAACGGCGAGGGCATCGCCTATGCGATGGAGTCCGGGCAGATCGCGGCCGACGTCATCGTCCAGGCCCACGCGCGCGCCTCGTACGCGCAGCGGGAGCTGGCGCTGCAGCGCTACCCGAAGATCCTCAAGGACACCTACGGCGGCTACTACACGCTCGGCCGGGCCTTCGTGAAGCTGATCAGCAACCCGAAGGTCATGAAGATCGGCACGCAGCGCGGCCTGACGCACCCGCTGCTGATGAAGTTCACCCTCAAGATGCTGGCGAACCTGACCGATCCGACGGGCGGCGACGCGATGGACCGGATCATCAACGGGCTGAGCAAGGTCGCCCCCAAGGCCTGAGCCCGGTGGCGCGCACGCGAAAGGGCCGCCGTTCCCGCACGGGGAACGGCGGCCCTTTCGTGCTGCCGGTGGTGATCAGAGCACGCGGACGGCGCCCGTGGGCGGGTCGTAGCTCAGGGAGCGCTCCACGATGCCGGAGCTGGGGTTCTGGGCGCCGATGAACTTGCCGCCGCCGACGTAGATCGCGACGTGGTAGGCGCTGCCGGCCGGGCCCCAGTAGAGGATGTCCCCGACCTGGAGGTTGCCGAGGCCGACCTGGGTACCGGCCGTCGACTGGTCCTGCGAGACGCGCGGCAGGTCGATGCCGAGCTGGCTGTACGCGGCCTGGACCAGGCCGGAGCAGTCGTAGGCGTTCGGGCCGGTGGAGCCCATCACGTACGCCTTGCCGAGCTGGGCCTCCAGGAAGCCGATCAGGCCGGCGCTGCTGCCCGTGGCGGCGGACTTGGTGCTCAGGGTGGTGCGCGCGCTGCTGCGGGAGGCGCGCTCCTTGGCCTCGGCGGCCTTGCGCTCCGCCTCCGCCTTGCGCTCGGCCTCTTCCTTGGCCTTCTTGGCGGTGGCCTTGGCCTGGTCGGCGGCCTCGTCCACCTGTGCGCGCACCTGGTAGTCGTCAGCGGTCTGCTGAGTGGCGACCGCGCTCTCCGCGATGGAGGTGGAGAGGGCGGCGTTGAACGCCGGCATCTCCAGGGTCGACTCGGCGGGCTTCTCGGCGGCGGTGGCGGCGGAGCCCGCGCCGGCCACGGCCAGGGTGCTGAGGACGCCACCGGCAACACCCGTGCGGACGACCCAGGACTGGGTGGCCGGGCGACGGGGCTTCCGGTGGCTGGTTATGTGCGCGTTCGGGGACATGGCACAAGGGACTACCAGGACCCGAAGGTTGACTTCAACAGGAGTGGCATGCGTCACAATTGTTGTGTACGCGCCTAGAATTCGGACTTATTGATCACGGGAGGGTCACGGCGCCGAGCCGCGCCTCGTCCTCGATCAGCCGCCTCAGCATGGATTTTGAGGTTCCGGCGGTGATCTCCGGGGGTCCTATCACTTTTGGGGCTCGCCCGTCGAGGCTGCCCGGAAAATCCGGTGTCCTAACCTTCGCGAGCGTGGCGGAGGTCACGCCTCCCCGAGGCCTCCCGGTCGCGCGGCCCGGCTTCGCGAACCGGGGCGCGAGCCGGCGGCCGCCGACCCCCGGCTCGTGTCGCTTCGTCAGCGAACCGCACTCCTATATCAGTTGATCGGGTCGTACGCCAATTTGCCCGCGCGGGGTGGGGATTGATAATGGCGCACCCGTCCCGACCAGCATCGACGCACTCGATTGTCACCTCTCGTGATCACTCGACCGCTTCGCGTATGAAGATCACTGATCATCCGCCTTGATGATCGTTCGTCAGGTGGTGAAGATCACAAACACGGTGCCGCACCCCGTGTCGCAGATCACAGACCGACGGGCATAGGATGCAATCGACCCGGGCTTGTGAACTGCCTCACATATAGGCGATCTTCGTTGGCCCCGCGTGACCGGCGCGGGGGCCGGCGGAAGGGGCGGTGAGCCCGCCGGGGTCCGGTAGCCGGCAGTCAGCGTCGACTGGAAGGAGCGAGGAGCGGTGAACGCCTACGCGCCCATCCTCGTACTGGGAGCCCTCGGTGCGGGCTTCGCGGTCTTCTCCGTGATCATGGCATCGCTCGTCGGGCCCAAGCGCTACAACCGCGCCAAGCTCGAGGCCTACGAGTGCGGCATCGAGCCGACCCCGCACCCGGCCGGAGGCGGGCGCTTCCCGATCAAGTACTACCTGACGGCGATGCTCTTCATCGTCTTCGACATCGAGGTGGTCTTCCTCTACCCCTGGGCCGTCACCTTCGACGCCCTGGGGATGTTCGGGCTCGTGGAGATGCTGCTCTTCGTGCTCACCGTCTTCGTCGCCTACGCCTACGTCTGGCGGCGCGGCGGCCTGGAATGGGACTAGGGGGCACGTCATGGGACTCGAGGAGAAGCTGCCCAGCGGCTTTCTGCTGACCACCGTCGAACAGGCCGTGGGCTGGGCCCGCAAGGCGTCGGTCTTCCCGGCGACCTTCGGCCTGGCCTGCTGCGCCATCGAGATGATGACCACCGGGGCCGGCCGCTACGACATGGCCCGCTTCGGCATGGAGGTCTTCCGCGGCTCGCCCCGCCAGGCCGATCTGATGATCGTGGCGGGCCGGGTCAGCCAGAAGATGGCGCCGGTGCTGCGCCAGGTCTACGACCAGATGCCCAACCCCAAGTGGGTGATCTCCATGGGTGTCTGCGCCTCCACCGGCGGCATGTTCAACAACTACGCGATCGTGCAGGGCGTCGACCACATCGTGCCGGTCGACATCTATCTGCCCGGCTGTCCGCCGCGCCCCGAGATGCTGCTGGACGCCATCGTGAAGCTCCACCGCCAGATCCAGAACGAGAAGCTCGGCGTCCACCGCGAGGAGGCGGAGCGCGAGGCCGAGCAGACCGCCCTCAAGGCCCTGCCGCTGATCGAGATGAAGGGGCTGCTCCGGTGACCGACCCCAAGGCCGCGGGCCCCGGCGAGCCCAAGGGCCCCAACGGCGTCAACCCCGACAAGGACGTCCAGACGCAGAACCTCCCGGGACAGCGTGACGACCACGGCGAGGTCATCGGCGAGCGCCGCGGCATGTTCGGCGTCAACCAGGGCGGCGACACCACCGGCTACGGACGCCTCGTCCGGACCGTCCGCCTGCCCGGCGCGACGAACAGGCCGTACGGCGGCTGGTTCGACGAGGTCGCCGACGAGCTGGAGGGCGCCCTGGAGGAGCAGGGGCTGCCGCCCGGGCAGGCGATCGAGAAGACCGTCGTCGACCGTGGCGAGATCACCTTCCACATCGCCCGCGAGCACCTGCCCCGCGTCGCCCGCACCCTGCGTGACGACCCCGCCCTGCGCTTCGAGCTGTGCACCGGCGTGAGCGGCGTCCACTTCCCGGGGGACACCGGCCGCGAGCTGCACGCCGTCTACCACCTGCGCTCGATCACCCACAACCGGCTGATCAGGCTGGAGGTGGGCGTCCCCGACGCCGACCCGCACCTGCCGTCCCTCGTCGAGGTCTATCCGACGAACGACTGGCACGAGCGCGAGGCGTACGACTTCTTCGGGCTCGTCTTCGACGGCCACCCGGCGCTCACCCGGATCATGATGCCCGACGACTGGCAGGGCTTCCCGCAGCGCAAGGACTACCCCCTCGGCGGCATCCCCGTCGAGTACAAGGGCGCCCAGATCCCGGCTCCCGACCAGCGGAGGTCGTACTCCTGATGTCCACCGCACCAAGCCCCGCGCCGGGCTCCGCGTCCGGCCCGCGGGAAACCACCGAGGGCGCCGTCTACACCGTCACCGGCGGCGACTGGGACGAGATCGCCGAGGCCGCCAAGCGGGCCGACGACGAGCGCATCGTCGTCAACATGGGCCCGCAGCACCCGTCCACCCACGGCGTGCTGCGGCTCATCCTGGAGATCGACGGCGAGACGGTCACCGAGGCCCGCTGCGGCATCGGCTACCTCCACACCGGCATCGAGAAGAACCTCGAGTACCGGAACTGGACCCAGGGCACCACCTTCGTCACGCGCATGGATTACCTGACGCCGTTCTTCAACGAGGCGGCGTACTGCCTGGGCGTGGAGAAGCTGCTCGGCATCGAGGACCGGATCCCCGACCGCGCCACCGTCGTCCGCGTCATGCTCATGGAGCTGAACCGCATCTCCTCGCACCTGGTCGCCATCGCCACCGGCGGCATGGAGCTCGGCGCCACCACGATCATGATCTACGGGTTCCGGGACCGGGAGATGATCCTCGACATCTTCGAGCTGATCACCGGCCTGCGGATGAACCACGCCTATGTGCGCCCCGGCGGCCTCGCCCAGGACCTGCCGCCCGGGGCCGTCGACGTGGTGCGCGAGTTCGTGAAGAAGATGCGCAGAAACCTCCCCGAGTACGACAAGCTCGCCACCGGGAACCCCATCTTCAAGGGCCGCATGCAGGACGTGGGCCACCTCGACCTCACCGGCTGCATGGCCCTCGGCGCGACCGGCCCCATCCTGCGCGCCACCGGACTGCCGCACGACCTGCGCAAGGCGCAGCCCTACTGCGGTTACGAGACCTACGACTTCGAGGTCGCCACCGCCGACAGCTGCGACGCCTACGGGCGCTTCCTGATCCGCCTGGAGGAGATGCGCCAGTCGCTGCGGATCGTCGACCAGTGCCTGGACCGGCTCGCGCCCGGACCGGTCATGGTCGAGGACAAGAAGATCGCCTGGCCCGCGCAGCTGGCCCTCGGGCCGGACGGGCTCGGCAACTCCCTCGACCACATCAAGAAGATCATGGGCACCTCGATGGAGGCCCTGATCCACCACTTCAAGCTGGTGACCGAGGGCTTCCGGGTGCCGCCCGGGCAGGCGTACACGGCGGTGGAATCGCCCAAGGGCGAGCTCGGCGTGCACGTCGTGAGCGACGGCGGCACCCGCCCGTACCGGGTCCACTTCCGGGACCCGTCCTTCACCAATCTGCAGACGATGGCCGCGATGTGCGAGGGCGGCATGGTCGCCGACGTCATCGTGGCGGTCGCGTCCATCGACCCCGTGATGGGAGGCGTCGACCGGTGAGCGACGCGTGCGCGGCCGCCGGGCCGCAGAGGACGACGGGCCCGCGGGTGCGCCGCGCGGGCGGAGAAGCGAACGGGGAGGCGCGGTGAGCGACGCGTGCGCGGCCGCCGGGCCGCAGAGGACGACGGGCCCGCGGGTGCGCCGCGCGGGCGGAGAAGCGAACGGGGAGGTGCAATGAGCGACGTCCAGCTGGGGATGCCCTCGCTCCCCGCCCCCGATTACCCGGCCGATGTCCGTGCCCGGCTGGAGGCGGACGCGCGGGAGGTGATCGCCCGCTACCCCGACAGCCGCAGCGCGCTGCTGCCGCTGCTGCACCTCGTCCAGGCCGAGGAGGGGCACGTCACCCGGACCGGCATCCGCTTCTGCGCCGAGTTGCTGGAGCTGACCACCGCCGAGGTGACGGCGGTGGCGACCTTCTACACCATGTACCGGCGCGGGCCGGGCGGCGAGTACCAGGTCGGGGTCTGCACCAACACGCTCTGCGCGGTGATGGGCGGCGACGCCATCTTCGAGGACCTCCAGCGGCACCTGGGCGTCGGCAACGGCGGCACCACCGACGACGGCAAGATCACCCTTGAGCACATCGAGTGCAACGCGGCCTGCGACTTCGCGCCCGTGGTGATGGTGAACTGGGAATTCTTCGACAACCAGACCCCCGAGAGCGCCCGGCGCCTGGTCGACGACCTGCGGGCCGGCCGCACCGTGACCCCGACGCGCGGGGCGCCCCTGTGCACGTACCGGGAGACGGCCCGGCTGCTGGCCGGCTTCCCGGATCCCCGGCCGGACGCCGTGGCGGGCGGGGGCAGCGCCGGGCCCGCCTCGCTGGCCGGGCTGCGGCTGGCCAAGGGCGAGGGCGGGCCGGTCAGGGTCGGCCCGCC
>NZ_JBFAPH010000292.1:0-7989 GCF_040675635.1 Streptomyces sp. NPDC049577 | reverse complement strand
GGTGGGCACTTCATGCGGCTGCATCCGCTGGTGATCAGGTTCGCGTACCCGAGCTGGTTCCTGCCCTTCGTTGAACTGGAGCAGCAGGCCGTCTCCATGCGGGTCTTCGAGAGCCAGATCATCCCTGGGTTGCTTCAGACAGAGGACTATGCACGAGCAATGCTTGCTGCGGTCAGGCCGGACAGCCTGGAGGACTTGGTGGCCGCGCGCATGTCGCGCAAGGACGTCTTCGACCGTGAGTCGAGGCCGCGCACATGGTTCGTGGTGGACGAGTACGTACTACTGCGGCACATTGGCGGCACTGCTGTCATGCGCTCCCAGCTCGAACACCTGTTGAAGGAGGGCGAGGAGCCGCGCACAGTGGTTCAGGTAGTACCCCGAAGCGTGGCTTCGCACCCGGGGCTGTCTGGAGCGTTCACAGTCCTGAGCTTCGACAAGGGGGCAGACGTGCTCTACGTGGAGGGCTTCCCCAAAGGCAGGCTTGCTCTTGAGGCGAGCGAGGTGACTGCCGCAGATCATGCCTATGATCTGCTCAGCGCTATGGCGTTGTCGCCCAAGGCGTCCGCTGACCTGATCGGTACCCATCTGAAGGAGCTAGGCCAGTGATCAGTGGAAGCGAGCGGCCCGTCGCCTGGAGGAAGAGCAGCTACAGCACCAACGGCGGCAACTGCCTCGAATGGGCCCCCGCCCTCATACCCACCGGCGGAGCCGTCCCCGTTCGCGACAGCAAGAACCCCGACGGCCCCGTCCTGCACTTCCCGCCCACCGCCTGGACGCGGTTCGTCTGCTCCTCACTCCTCGATCGCGCCGCCCACGGCGCGTAGGTGCTCACGGAACGTCAGGGTCGGCTGCTCGCGGCGCCGTTCCAGGTAGGCGCCGAAACCGACCTGCTCGCGCAGTGACTCGCCCGCACGGATCCGCGCCGCCTGGCGGCGCTCCGTGTCGCGGATGGTCTCGGCCAGCGTCAGGAGCTGACCGACCGCCGCCGCCGGAACGAAGAGCACGCCGTCGTCGTCGCCGAGGACGACGTCCTCGCGGCCGACCGTCCAGTCGCCGACCCGGGCCGATTCCAGCGCGTCCTTCGGCCGGTCGTCCAGCCGCAGCGGACCCGTCGGGAGGGACCCGACGCTGAAGACGGGCAGCCCGATGGCGCGGATGTCGGCCGTGTCCCGGTGGAGACCCCAGATCACGATGCCGCTCAGCCCTGCGGCTTGAGCTTCGAGCACGGCGAGGTCGCCGACGCACGCCTCGTCGAGCCGGCCGTCGTTGTCCACGACGAGTACGTCGCCGGGCGCAGCCCCCTCGTACGCCTCCAGGAAGATGTCGACACTGCCGACGTGCCGCACGGGGCACACCCGCCCGGCCACGCGGCCGGCGTCCGGCACGACGGCCGTCATCGCCGCCGGCGCGCACCGCACGGGGACGCGGGCGCGGACGCACGCGTCCGCGACGTGGGCCGTGGTCAGGTTCGCGAACCGTTGCCGGAGCTCCTGCTGGTCCATGCCGTGTCCTCTCGCTGCCGCCCGTGGGTGTGCAGCAGTTTAGGGAGGCGGCCGTCGAGGAGCGCCACCCCCATGGGGGTGATGGTGTGCAGCGTGGCATTGCGGTAGCGCCGTCGCGAGACGAGGCCGGCTTCGCGCAGGGCAGTGAGGTGGCGGCTTGCCGTGGAAGGGGTGACGCGGACCCTGCGGGCGAGTTCGCTCGTGGTGGCCGGGCCGTCGGCGGTGGCGCTCAGCAGGTCGGCACGGGCCTTGCCGATGAGTCTGGCGACGGAGCGGTGCTGTCCGGCGCGCTGTTCCGGGTCGGCCCAGCCGAGTTCGGGTTCGATCGGGTACACGAGGACGGGTGGCAGGTCGGGGTCGGCGAAGCCCGTCACGCGGTTCCGGCAGAAGACGGACGGCTGAAGGACGAGACCGCGCCCCTCCAGATGCAGGTCCTGGTCGGTCGAGTAGTCCAGTTCCAGGACCGGGTGGTGCCAGCGGGCCGACGGGTGCAGTGTGGCGAAGACGGCCGACCAGCCGCCGCGTGCGAGCAGGGTGCTGCGCTGTGCCCGTTCCCGGCTCACCTGACCCTGGATGTGCTGCCAGTACGGGGCTACGCAACTGTCGATGTAGTCGACCGCCGCGTCCGCCAGGCGGCCCGGCATCCTGGACCGGCCGTCGGCGAGTTCGGCTGCCCAGGGAGGAAGCCGGCGGCCGGGGTTCAGCCGGTTGAACGTCTCCAGGTCCTTGAGCACGCGCTCTCGGGGCACGGCGCGCAGCGCCTCGGTCTGCTCGTCCAGCCCGCGTCCGAAGGCGGCGTTGAGGAAGTCGACGGCATACCCGGTGACCGGGGCCAGCGCCGTGAGCAGCCGCGTCGACGGCGGCACCCGGGCCAGCGCCTGGCGCCGCCACGCACCGAACAGCACCGAGGAGTCGCCGCGCCGCAGCCGGTTCAGGCTGATCAGCATCTCCCACATGGGATCGGGTTCCTCGGCGAAGACGGTTCGCGCCAGATCCTCGCCCGTGAAATGGATCCTCAGCATCGCCTGCCCTTCTGATCAGCGAATTTGCGCCTGGGCGCACACATGTAGCAGGCAGGGTGAAGGGCTCGACAGACTCTTTCCGGCACGACCGGCACGACTTCGCAGTCGACGTTCCGACGAAGGAGAACACCGTGCTCATGCGCAAGAAGGCCGCCGTGGCGGTGGCCGCCGCGGCTGTACTGGCCGGACTCTCGGTCGGCTCCGCGCAGGCGATGACGCCTGCCGACACCACCCGGCAGCACGCCGTGTCCCTCTCCAGTAGCTGCGGTTACTACAGCGGCACCAAGGTCACCAGGCGGGGCGACACGGGGGACAGGGTCAGAGAGGTCCAGTGCCTCCTGATCGGCTGGGGATTCGACGTCGGTCCTTCCGGGATCGACGGCGACTTCGGGCCCGCGACGTACAACGCGGTCCGGGACTTCCAGGCCTGGTACGGCGGTCTGGCGGTCGACGGCGAGGTTGGCAAGAACACCTGGCCGGCGCTGCGCAGCGGCTGAGCAGGCCTGACCTTTCATCGGCAGTCGCCGGCGTCCCGTCACGGGACGCCGGCGACTCTTTCGCCCCGCGCCCGCCACCGGCGGGGCCCGAAGCGGAGCGCCCGACGTTATTTGTGCACCGGACTTGACGCTTTCGGAGGGCGGATGGAATATCTGTTCGCCGGACCGTCCGGCCGGCTTCCGTAACGGATTCCGAGCCATTACGAGAGGGGGGTTCGTCTTGATCAGGCTGACGACCACCAATTCCGAGAACGAACTGGCGATGTCGCAGAAGAACGGCGTGTGCGGAAGCGGTTGTTGATCCCCGTACTCTCCTGCACGACTTACCGCGCGGCGCGTCGCCGCCGCGCGGTAGGAAATCCGGCCCGGGAGCGCCCATGCCAGCGGAACGCGTCAGCAGTTATGTGCGTATCAGCGATCGTGCGTATCTCCACCAGGGCACGCAGCGTGTGCGCATACTGTACGCCACCCGCACCGCGTCGATGGTCTGTGTCCCGGAGGAGGCGGGGCTGCGGCTGGCCGAGGGGCGGCTGGACGGGATCGACCCCGAACTGCTCCAAGAGCTGAGGGAGATCGAGGCGGTCGTCGCCGACGACCCCGGCGACGATGCCGAACTGGGTACCGTCCTCGCGCGGCAGCGCACCGCGTCGGCGGATCGCAGCAGGCTGCGCTATGTGCTGCTGCCCACCACCTACTGCAACATGGGCTGTGCCTACTGCGGTCAGGAGCACACCCGCGGCGGGCTCTCCGCCCGGCACCGCGACGCCGTCGCCCGGCGGGTGCTGGCCGGCATCGAGGCGCCCGGCACGCGTGCCGTGACCGTGAGCTGGTTCGGCGCGGAGCCGATGATCGGCTATCCGATGGTCCGCGACCTGAGCGCCCGCTTCACCGCCGCCGCGCGGGAGCGGGGCGTGGAATACGTGGCCCGTATGGTCACCAACGGCACGCTGCTGACCGGGGAAAAGCTGCGGATCCTGCACAAGGAATGTGGGATCGTCAAATTCGACATCACGCTGGACGGGCCCGCCCGCATCCACGACGCGCACCGGCCGCTGCGCAAGGGCGGGAAATCCTTCGACCGGATCACGCACGTTCTGGCCGAGGCGCTGAAGGACGAGGAGCTGGCCGGGGTCGCTTTCGTGCTGCGCACGAACATCGACGTGGCCAACGTCGAGTGGGTCGGTGAATACCTGGACACGATGGCCGCTCTCGGATTCGCCGACGAACAGGTCATTTTCAATCTCGCCCCGGTGTATTCCTGGGGGAACGACGTGTCGCAGGTCGAGCTCGACCGGCGCGAGTACGGGCGGCACGAGGTCGAGTGGATGCGGCGCATGCACCGTCTCGGCCTGCGCTTCACCGCTCTGCCGATCGCCCCGGAAGAAGTGCTGTGCGCGGCCGTCTCCCGCTCGGTGGAGATCCACAGCAGCAGCGGCGCGCTGTTCTCCTGCTCGGAGTACCCGCTGGTGCCGCAGCACGAGGCGGACGGCGGGCTCGGGCCGATCGCGTCGATCCCGGTGGGCGCGCCGCGCCCGGCCGGCCCGTTCGACGACTGGCACGACGCGGTGGCGGCGGGGGAGACCCCCTGCCACTCCTGCTACTTCTTCCCGGTCTGCGGCGGGGCGTGCCCCAAGCAGTGGCGTGAGGGCAACGCGGCCTGTCCGCCGTACAAGTTCACCCTCCAGGAGCGGTTCGACCTCGTGGCCGAGATGAACGGCCTGACCCCAGCGGCATGCTGATCAACCGGGACTTCCGCCGGCTCTGGCTGGGGCAGGCCCTGTCGCTCGTCGGCGACTACGCCTTCGACACGGCCGTGCTGCTGTGGGTGAGTACGGAGGTGCTGCGCGGCAAGGCGTACGCGCCGACGGTGACGGCGGTGCTGCTGATGACGGTGTCGGTCGCGACCATTGCGGTCGCGCCCGTGGCGGGCACCCTCGTGGACCGGTGGGAGAAGAAGCGGACCATGCTGCGGTCCGAGCTCTTCCGCTTCGCCGTCGTCGGGGCCGTGGCGGCGGCCGCGTTCCTGCCGGCCGGTTCGGTGCCGGCCGTCGCGCTGCTGCTGTGCATCGGGGTGGCGGTGGCGCTGACCAGCGCGGCCGCGCAGTTCTTCCGCTCGTCGCGGTTCGTCGTCATCAGCGACGTGGTGCCGGCCGAGCAGCACGGCCGAGCCTTCAGCTACACGCAGAGCGCTTCCGCGCTGGCGTCGATCGCCGGCCCGGCGGTGGCGGCGCCGCTGGTGATGACGGCGGGCGTGCGGTGGGTCCTGGCCTTCGACGCGCTGTCCTTCCTCGTCTCCTACGCGGCCATCCGCGGCGTGACGCACCGGGCCTCCGGGCCCGGGCCTGCGACGGAGGCGAAGCCGCGTGGACGCGCCGGTCTGTGGTGCGAGTTCCGTGCCTCGGCGCGGCTGCTCTTCGGCAACCGCGTCCTGCGGGGCGTGCTGGTCGCCGCCGTGCTGATGGCGGCGGGCACGGGTGCGCTGAACGCCCTGGAGGTGTACTTCGTCCCCGAGAACCTGCACGCCTCGCCGAGCTGGTTCGGCACCCTGGAGGCACTCTTCGGGGCCGGCACGATCGCCGGCGCGCTGGCCGGCGGTCGGCTCGGCGACCGTGCCGGGCACACCCGGGTCTTCCAGGGCTCGCTGCTGCTCTTCGGCCTGCTCCTGATCGTCTATTCGCGGGCCACCGCCATCCTGGTGGCGGCGGTGGTCTCGGTGCTGTTCGGCCTGGCACTGGGCGCGCTCAACGCGGTCGCCTCGCCCTTGATCGTCCAGCAGGCGCCGCGGGACCACCTGGGGCGCATGATGTCGGTCTTCGACCCGGTCGCCCAGCTCGCGTCGCTCGCGGCCCTGGGCCTGTCCGGCGTGCTGGCCGGGACGGTGCTCGACGGCTTCCACGGCCGGTGGGCGGGGCTGGAGTTCGGCAGGCTCGACACGATCCTGCTGACGGGCGGGGTGTGCACGGTGCTGACGGGTCTGTGGGCCCTGGTGGGCCTGCGCCCGGCGGGGCCGGCGTCCGCCGTCGCTCCGACGCCTCCACCGGCAAGGGCTAACGCGCGCCCGTGAGGTTGTACTGGGCGTCCAGCGTCAGGGTCATGGTGTACGAGGGGGAGCCGGTCGTGCCGTCCTTGATCTGTCCGCTCAGCGTGTACGGACCCGTCCTGGTGCTGCCGCCCGGGTTGGTGTCGGTGTCCGTCGTGGTGCCGGAACCCTGGACCCGGCCGTCCTGGAACAGCGACGCGTCCATCGGGCCCAGCGTTTCGTTGAGCTTGGGAGTTCGCCAGAATTCCAGGCCCTCGGCGGGGGCCGTGTGCGTCGGGGTGAACGGAACCACCCCCGCTACCCGCTGGTACGTCCCACTGGGGCTGTGTCGCGTCTGAACGATCCATGGCCGCCCCCTTTCAGAGGCTCCCCCTGCCAGTCTCGCACCGCGGGGACCCCGGGCGGCCCGTGGTGCGGGCTGCTGCGTTTCGCGTAGGACCGCCCAGGCATCCGCCACGGGACCCACGTGCCCGAGATGGTCGGGGTTGCTCACCGGATCGCGGTCGCCTGGTGCACGATCACCTCCGGCCGGGCCTTGGTCACCGTCTCACCGACCGACGCGGCGTCCAGCCCGCCCATCACCACACCGTCCGCGCCGAGCTGCGCCAGCCCCCAGACAAACCAGTCCGGCTGTCTGTGACGTCAACAGCCTTCGCGCAGCAGGTGGATTGGTCGACAAGTACCTTCCTGTCCGCCCGGCCTACCGGCTCTACCGCGCAGCGGAGATGTTTCCGCGACCAAGGCTGTGAGGCGCTCTACGACACCTACAGTCGGGCTGCCGATGATCTTGCGGCGCAAATCGCTGCCACGGGGCTCGGCGGGCTGCGAGGGTGGAAGAAAGACGCGGCCACCCCACCGACAGGTGGGCGCTACTACGGAGGCAGGAACGAAACCCAGTTCGGGCTCCCCTACTACACACCCGAGCATATGCCGTCAAAGGAACGCATCAACCCTGACGGGGGGCAGGAGAACTGTGGTCTGTGCGCCAAGGCTGGCGATGACCTCATGACAGGCAGGAACCCCAACGCCGTACCTGGGGCCAGGCACCTTATGTCCCCTGGCGACCTTGCAGCGCTGACTGGGCGGCCGTTCGTCCGGAAGGGGGGACTGGACCCCATCGTCAGGGAGGTGCTGAGGTGGGGTCCTGGGGCTCGGGGGATCGTCGGCGCGTTCCCGCGCCGGAGTGACGAGATTGGTCACTACTTCAACGTAGTGAACGTCGACGGCAAGGTGGTCTTCCTCGACTTTCAGCAAGGGCGGGCCAATTCAGCCAATCCACGATGGAACCTACTACCTCATGAGGACCAACTGACATGCTCCATCGTAAGGAAGCTCAAGAACTGGCCGAGAGGTACCTGGCCGAGCAGAGCAATGATCTCAGGGATCGCGGGCTGTTCTAAAGGCGTGGATTTCTGATGGCTGTGGTGCCCGGTGTCCTGGAAGCCGGGCACCACCTATTCGTCGCTGATCCGGAGCGGCGGATCTGCTACCTCATGAAGGTGAACTGACATGCTCGATCGCAAGGAAGCCCAGGAACGAGCCGAGAGGTTCCTGGCCGAGCGGAGCCAGGCGTGGGGGTCCATCAACGTGCGGCTCGATCTGGAGTACTGCTTCGTCGAAGGAGACCGGTTCATCGCCCCCTACGACACGGTTGAATTCCTTGACCACGGTGATGAAGACAACCGGCTCGGTGGAAATATGCCGATCCGTGTCGACCTCAACACGGGGGAGTGCGACTTCCTCTCTTGGGAGGAGGCTCATGACTTCATGGCCCGCGGCCTGATCTGAGCGCGTTCCCCTGACGGCTGCGGTCCCCGGCTCCCAGGAGTGGGGTCGTCAAATTCGACATCACGCTGGACGGGCCCGCCCGCATCCACGACGCGCACCGGCCGCTGCGCAAGGGCGGGAAATCCTTCGACCGGATCACG
>NZ_JBFAPH010000291.1:0-8005 GCF_040675635.1 Streptomyces sp. NPDC049577 | reverse complement strand
GCGCTGCTGCGCGGGCTCGTCGCCCCCGGCCTCCCCGCCCCGGCCAACGCGGAGAACCTCGCCCTGAAGCTCACCCCGCCCCCGCCCGGCGCGGACGGGGACGCGGCCGAGGCGTACGCGCGCAGGCGGCTGGCCCTGGGCCACGTCCCGCTGCCGTACCGCACGCTCTCCGGTGAGCTCACCTATGCCTGGTACCGGGGCCCGGCCGCCCCGGTCACCGCGCCCGTCGTCCCGGGACAGGCCTTCGAGACGGGGCAGACCACCTCGGACCACGCGCTGATCTACGAGCGCGAGCACGGCCTGTTCGACGTCAGCTACGCGGCAGCCTGGACGCTCGGCCGTACCGCCGCGCTCGCCGACCCCTCCTTCGCCTCCGAGATGACCCGCGCCCGCCGGGCGCTGGCCAACCAGGCCGCGGAGATCCGGGCGACCGCCGGCGACCCGGCGCGCTCGCGCACGGGCACGGGGCCGGGCGCCACCGGGCGCAGGGGGCTCGACGGGCTGCGGGAACTCGGCGGCCCGGCCGGTCCGTCGCTCGCCGGGGCGTTCGCCGCACCGCCCCCGGAAGAACCACCGCCCGCCATGGCACAAGGGCCGGCACGACGCGACCGGGACGCCGGGCGCGCCGCGCTCGCCGGTGCCCGGGCGGTGGAACTGCTGTCGGCGGCCGCGGCGCGCTCCGCCCGGTCGCTCGCCGACTGGCTGGACCGGCTCGCCCTGCTGCACGGCATCCCGTTCAGCCACCTCGTCCCGGACGAGCGGATGCTGCCGGCCGAGTCGCTGCGGATGTTCCGCATCGACGAGGGCTGGCTCGACGCCGTCGTCGCCGGCGCCGCCGACCTCGGCCTGCGCACCACCGCCGACCGCGACCTCCACCCGCATCTGCGCACGGCCATCGCCTCCCGGCGGAGCCCCGCCGAGAAGCCCCGGGCAGGGCTGCTGATCCGTTCCGCCCTGGTACGGGCCTGGCCCGACTTCCCCCTGGACGCCACCTTGAACGGGACGCCGGTCGCGGTGCTGCGGAAGGACCGGATCGCCGACGACACCCTGCTCGTCCTCTTCGGCGAGGTCCCCGACACCGTCGAGATCCTGGAGCCGGGGCAGGGCATCCACTTCGGCATCGACGAGGGGGACGTCATCGGAATGCGCAACATCGGCGGCGAGGCGGACCTGCCCTTGGGCGAACCGCTGGGGAAGACGTACCCGCCGCTGGACGACCCCGGCGGGGCCACCGTCTTCACCCGCCACCTGCGGCCCCGGCCGGCCGGCGAGACACCGGACGTGCTGCGGCTGCGCGGCCCGGACGGGCTGGTGCCCGCGCTCGCGGAGGCGTTCGAGCAGGAGGGCATGGACGACCTCACGCCGGCCCAGTTCGCCGTGAACCTGGTCAACAGCCCGCAGCTGCAAAGGCTGACGCCCGGTGCCATCGACCCCACCTCCACGACCGACCGGAGCTCCGCATGACCGACTCCCCCGCCGGCGCCGGCGCTCCCGCCGTCGCGCCGGACCTGATCGTCCCCGTCCAGCTGCACGCCCTCGTCGTCAACGAGCAGGTGCGCGGCCCCGGTTCGTTCCAGCGGTTCCAGCCCGACTTCCGCCGCATGCTGCGGGACAAGGAGGCCGCCGAGCCCGCCCCCGGCCAGAGCACCTCGCTGCCCGACACCGGGGTGTATCTCCAGTGGCAGCTGCCCGAGGCCCTGGCCACGGCCCACTACGACCCGGAGACCGGGGACACCACCTTCCCGCTCGTGCCCAACCGATGGCTGGTCGTGCGCCACCACACCGTGCCCTCCGGGCGGCCCGGCGCCGGGACCGTGCGGGCCGCCGCCTGGCTCGTGCACAGCGACTACCTGGAGATCGCCCACTACAACGGTGCCCACGGCAAGGGCCACGCGCCCTTCCTGTCGGCCGACCCGGAGACCGGCAAGGCCCAGCGTGACTGGCTCGGCCGCGCCGTCGACCTGCGACAGCAGGAGTGGGAGGAGCCCGAGCCCGTCGAGCTGTTCCTGACGGCCGCGGGGCCGGGGCTGGCCGCCTTCGCGGGATTCCAGCCCTACCACCCGAACGTCTTCTCCTTCCACGACACCCTCCAGGACCTCGCCGGATCCGGGCACAACAAGCCCGCCGACACCACCCTGGGCTACTGCGTGATCGGCTGGTACTCCGACGACGACGCGGACATCCTGCGCAGGGCCGCCGACATCCCCGGCCTGCTGCCCCCGGACGCGGACGGCGTCGCCGACGTCCTGCGGGCCCTGGGCTGGTCACTGCCCGACCTCACCGACGCCGAAGACGGCCAGGAGACGGACCCGGCCGCCGGTGACACCGGCCCCGTCCGGACCGTCTACAGCGGCACCGCACTCGGCGTCACCTGGGAGTACTACGGCAACGAACCCAAGCCCGACGCCCGGCCCGACCACTACGTACCCAAAGTGGCCGTCGGGCACAGCACCGCCGACGCCCTGGCCGCGCTCACCGTGCAGCAGACCCGCTCGGCCCGCACCGCCGGACTGGTCGAGGCGCTCTACCACGGCACCATCGACTCCTACGACCTCGCCGACGGCGAGGCCGAGCTGGAACGCACCGCGCACACCGCGTCGTTCGGGGCCTCGGCCGGCGGCACCACCTGGATCATCGTGCCCCGCCCCGGTGTCGACGGCGCCGACGAGGGCCGCGGCGGGCCGGTGCCCACGCGCATCCGCAACCTGCCCGCGTGGCTGGACCGGCTCAACGCGGACCAGCGGGAGTTCGACGCCACCACCATCCGCCTGGCCGGGCTGCGCGAGCGGCTGCGCACCCTGTGGTGGCTGCGGCAGCTCCCCGGCACCCATCCCGACGGCTTCGACGACAGGGCCGACACCGAGCTCGATCCGCAGGCCGCGGGCAGCCTCGCGCACCAGGCCGCCGGTGCCGCCGCCCGCATCGCCGAGCTCGCCGAGGGCATCCCGCAGGGCACCACCTCCGAAGAGGTCCAGGCGGCCATCGACGCCTACGCCGAGCGACACCGCCTGCCGCCGGAACTGGAGCTGCGCCGCACTTTCGAGGAGCCCTACCACCGCACCAGCGATCCGGTGGTGCTCGTCGAGGGCGCCGGCGTCACCGCGCCCCTGACCCGGGCCCCGGAGGACCCGCTGCCCTGCCGCACCGTGGACGGGATGCTCCACCGCGTGCTGGTCGACGGCGAGTGGTGGACGCCGCCCACCGAACTGCCACCGCTGGACCTCCCCGACCCCGCACCCCTCGCCCTGCCGGTGCTGCCGGCGCCCGGCCAAGCGCTGCTCGCCGAGTTCGCGCTGCTGGACCGCGCCGCCCGTACCCCCGATCCGGACGAGCCCAACGACCCGGAGCGCAGCGCCCTGCGTACCGCGCTCGCCGCCCCCCAACGCTATCTGCGGGGAATTCCCGCCGAACACACGGCCGTGTGGCAGCAGCCCTGGCTGCCCATGTACCTCCAGTGGGACCTGCGCTACTGCCCGGCCCCCTACCAAACGGAGGAAGGCCGCCACTGGAGCTTCGAGAACGGCTCGTACACCTGGCTAGGCACCGGCACCGACCCCGGCAACGGCCAGACCGGGCCCGAGTGGATCTCGTTCGCCGCCCGCGCGTTCCTCACCCCCAGCGTGCCGCACGTACTGGCCGCCCAGACGAAGCGGCTGACCGGCACCTACGCGCCCGCCGACGCCAAGGCGCTGACCGGGCTGAGCAGCACCCTCGGTGAACTGGACATGCTGTGCCAGACGCTCGACGGCTTCAACGACCACCTGCTGATGCGGGACACCGGCGCGCGGGAGGTGACCCCGGCGGACATCGCCCCGCTGATCGGGGAGGCCGGGCACGTCACCGCTCCCGGGGGCCTGGACGACGACGTGGACTTCCGGTTCCAGCCGGTGCGGGCCGGCCAGTTCTACTTCCGGGACCTGCGCATCATCGACCGGTTCGGCCGGTGCGCCGTGCTGACCGCCGTCGACGGCGACCAGCATCTGAAACTCCGGGTGGCGGTCAGGGGCGAAGCCAGGCCGAGCCGTCCCCTCAAGCCGGACATCGACTCCCCCGGCCGGTTCGTACAGCTGCCGCCACGGCTGCTCCAGGAGGCCCGGACCCTGCTGCGTACGGAGCCCGGCTCGGTCTCCGCCACGGAGCCGGGCACAAAGTCCGGCACGGCCGTCTCGCCGCTGTCCGGCTGGCTGCTCGTCAACCGCCTCGACGACACCGTGCTGGTGTACGGGCCCGGAGGCGATGCCCTGGGGGAGCTACGCGTCATCCTCACGCCGCAGCAGGGCGAGCGGACCGAGTGGACGCCGCTGCCGGGCTCCCCGTACGCCGTGGCGGAGGACCTCGCCGGCGACCACCCGCACCTGGCCGGCATGGTCACCGGGCTGCTCGGCCCCACGGGCCCGTTCACCGCCCTCATGGCGACCCTCGACGCCCGTCTGTCCGACACCACCGATTCCACCGAGGGGGACCTCGCCGCGCCGGCCCTGCTCGTCGGCCGCCCCGTCGCGGTCTACCGGGCCCGCCTCGATCTGGAACTCAAGGGCGATCCGCTCACCAACCCCGGCTGGCGCCGGGCGCTGGACCCCACGCCGGAGGAGTACCCGGACCACACCTGGCAGGTACGGCTCGGACATCCGACCCTGCTGACGGACGGACTGATCGGCTACTACGCCAGCTCCACCGGACCGGGCGGCGCCACCGACTACACCACCCTGTACGTCAACACGCCCGAGACCGACGACCCCTACCTGGCCGACATCGGCGACGGGGAGTCACTGACCCTGCCCGTGCGCCCGCCCGGTGAGGAGGTCACCCACCGGCTCACCGTCCTCGCGGACCCGTACAACCCGGTCCGTGCCACCACCGGCATCCTGCCGGTGACCGAACTGAAGCTCCCCTCCGACGAGGTGGAGGCAGCACTGCGCCGTATCCGGGCCGCCTTCCGGCTCGGCCCGCTGCTCGCCCCCACCCGCGCCCTCACCGCTTCCGAAGAAGACGGGCGGTCGGGCGACGAGGAGGGCCTGGTGATGATCCGCCCGGCCGCCTGGCACGGCGAATGGAGCTGGGCCGAGCCACGGGCGGAGGACGGCACCACACGGTGGACGGAACGCCCGCTGCTGGCCGCCGACTCCGCACCCCACCCCGACGATGCTCTGCCGCACGCCCGTGCCGGCTATCTGATGCTGCGCCCCGCGGCGCTTGAGGAGGACCCCGCGTGATCCGCTACGCCCGCTCCGGCGAAGAGGAGCCGCTGCTCACCTACACACTGCGCCCCGTGCCGAGCGTGGTCAACGTGAGCACCGCGGACGATGTGGAGGATCTCCGGCTGGAACTGACCGTCACCGGGCGGGCCGAAGCCGCGGCCGAATGCGAGTGGGTCCGTATCGCGCTGCCGTACGGTGCGGAGCCCGAGCACCTCACCCTGACCGAGCCGGGTGACCTCTGGACCGATATCGAAGGCGGAACGGATCCGGAGCACGGCAACGGCTGGAGTGCCAAGGCCGAGCGCGTGGGCGGACAGGTCCTCGTGACCTTCGAGCCCGGCCGTGAGCCCGAGTTCGACGGCAGCTTCCGGGTGACGTTCGTCGTCTCGTACATCGTGGTCAACGAGGCGGTGGGCACCGCCGTGCTCACGGTCACCGAATCGACGGCTCCGGCCGGCGGGCGCGACTACCACGAGCGCCATGCCACCTTCCGTGTCGACAAATGGCCCGCGGATTTCCACGTCGGCAACTTCCGCCCGGACAAGGTCACCGTCGGCAACGGCGAGTCCGTCACCCTGAGCTGGGAGCGCAGCCGCGGCCCCCAGTACATGCTGTACTGGGGCGAGAACGAGTCCGAGGACGTCAGCCAGTGCAGCAGCTGGCCGTCGCCCAAACTGGAGCGCACCACCGGCTTCATGCTGGTCGCCACCGACGACAGCAGCGGCGGGGCCCCGCTGGTCCACGCGCTGACCACCGCCGTCACGGTCGAGCGTCCTCACCTCCAGGTCGGAAACCTGGAGGTGAACGGAACCACCCGGATGCAAGGCACGCGCCAACAGGTCGCCACACCCGGCCCGGGCGCCTCGCAGTACTACCGCGCCGGCACCGACGGCACCCTGGTCGGCTACCTGCAGGCCGCCGCCGGCGCGGCAGGATCCACCCTCGCCGCCACCGTCCACCGGGCCGGGACCAACGAGTACACGATGCGCTTCACCTCCGACAACAGCAGCGGGCCGCCCACGGAGACGCCGGTCAGCATTCCGGTGCCCGAAGGCTCCGAGGTACTCCTCCACTTCGGCGGGCAGACCGGGGACACCCTGCGGCTGGTGTGGCTGCCGCAGGGCGCCGGCGCCTTCGAGGTGATCGACCGGTGAGCGGGCCCCAGGCACCGGGCGGTGACACGCTCCTGTCGTACGCCCTGGAGACGGACCCCGATCCCTTCCAGGCCGGCGGCACCGCCACCCTGCGGCTGACCGTGCGCGGGGGTACCCGTCCCGCGCACTGCCGGCAGATCGTCCTGGCCCTGCCCACCGGTGCGGGCCCCGGTGAGCTCACCGCCGCACCCGGCTCCCTCACCGTGGCGGTCACGGGCGGCGAGAGCGAGGAACAGGGCGGCGGCTGGACCGCCACCGCGACGACACCGCCCGGGGAGGCGGTGTTCACCCTCACCCCGGCGCGGGGCCGGGGCTGGCTGGCCGGAGTGACCCCGCTGACCGTCACACTCGGCCAGATCCGGGTCAACACCGCCACCGGCACCGCTCGGCTGCGCATCACCGAGGAGACGTCCGCCGACGGTACGGTCTGGGAACCCCGTGGCACCGACCTCGCGCTGGCGAAGTTCCCCGACGGTTTCGTCTTCGGGGACCTGCGGCCCGACCGGATCCACGTGAAGAACGGGGAGTGCGTCACCCTCACCTGGCGCGGTTCCCCGGCCACGTACACGATGGACTGGGGCCGCAGGCCCGTTGAGGTCACCACCGAGGGCACCTGGACCTCGCCGCCGCTGCACGACACCACCGTCTTCCGCCTGGCGGCGAGACTGCCGGGCTCCACCGCGGAACGGGTCCTCACCACCCTGGTGACGGTGGCCCGCCCGCATCTGCGGGTCGCCGACCTGGAAGCGGCGGGACAGGTACGGATGCTCGGTACGGGCCAACGGCTCGGCGCCCCCGTCCCGGGAACGCCGGTCCGCTACACCGCCCCCACCGACGGGCTGCTGCTCGGCCACGTCCGGGCCCGCACCGGCCGGCCCCCGGCCACACTGCGGATCACGGTCATGGCGGACGGAACGGCCGTGTACGGACAGCAGTTCGCATCCGACAACCAGGACACCTCGCGGCTGCCCTCGGAGACCCCGTTCCACCTGCCGGTGGGCCGGGGACACACGGTCGTCGTCACCGCCGCCGGCGCCGAGGACGACGACTTCGGCCTGACCTGGATGCCGTACGGCACTGGCCTGCTCCAGCCGGAGCAGGCCGCCGGTCGCGAGAGCGGGTGATACGGGCGACGCCCCTGACCCCGGCCCGCCCGGTGCCCGGAGCGGCCGGCCGGACGCTCTTACTTCAGATCGGCGAGGAGGCCGTCCAGGGCCTTTGCGAGGGCCGCCGCGTTGGCCGGATCGAACCAGGTGGTGCGGATGCGCTCGTTGATCCCTCCGGGCGTCTCGTGGTCGGCGGCGAGTTGGTGCAGAGGACGTGTCTCGTCGCTCAGTGAGCGGCCGACGTTCTGGAAGAGGCCGCGCACATACCGGTCGGCGGCCTCGGGGGCGATGCCGTGGCCGGTGGCCCACGAGGTGAGCGTGGCGAGGTAGGCGTAGTGGGCGGTGAGCGTCCCGGTCAGTGCGGAGAAGACGTTGAAGGCGCCCTCGTCCGCGACGGGGAGCGCTCCGCCCAGCTGTTCGAAGAGAGAGTCCACCACCGGGTGCGAGGGGCAGGTCACGGTGACGGAGCGGCGCTCGCGCACGGCGGGCAGCGGGATGGCGCGGACGATCGGGGCACCGGTGGCGAGGGTTCGGCGCAGGTCGTCGG
>NZ_JBFAPH010000290.1:0-8038 GCF_040675635.1 Streptomyces sp. NPDC049577 | reverse complement strand
CCGGTCCATGCCCCGGCTCGTCAGATGCAGAGCGGTGCCGACGCTGACCACGGCGCGGACGACGCCGGCCAGGCCGAGGCCGTCGTTGCGGTAGTGGATGTGCCAGCCGCCGTCGGCGTGGTCGGTCAGCCGGGGATGGGCGGCCGCGTCGGCCAGCAGCCCGTTGAGCAGGGCGGCGCGCCGCGCCGGGGTGTCCGCGTCGACGACCGCGAGCCAGCGGGGGATGAAGCCGAGGATCTCCGCGAGGTCGGCCTCGCCCACCGGGCGGTCGATGGCCATGCCCGCGGCCAGGCAGCGCTCGGCGAACTCGCCGGGGGTCCGCGGGGGCGCGGCGGCCAGATCGGTGATCAACCGGACCGGATCTTCTCCGTAAGGGTTTTGCTGCACAAGCCTATTACAGCACCCTGGACGGCACGGCTCCAGCCCCGGAAGGGATCACATCAATGCGCAAATGGCTGCCCCTGGTCGCCACCTGCCTGGGTACGTTCATGCTGCTCGTCTACTCGACCATCGTGACGGTGGCACTGCCCAGCATGGCCGACGACCTGGACGCGGGCTTCGGTTCGCTCCAGTGGATCGTCGACGTCTACACCCTCGCCCTGGCGGGGCTGTTGCTCGGCATGGGGTCGCTGGGCGACAACCTCGGCCGCAAACGGCTCTATCTGCTCGGCCTCGTCGTCTTCGCCGCCGCCACCCTCGCCTGCGGGCTGTCCCCGGACGTCGGCACGCTGATCGCCGCGCGGGCCGTGCAGGGCCTGGCCGGAGCGGCCATGTTCGCCACCCTGCTGCCGCTGATCGGCCTGACCTACACGGGCCGCGACAAGGGCGTGGCCTTCGCCGTCTGGGGCGCCGTCGCCGGCGCCGCCGCCGGCATCGGCAACGTCGCGGGCGGCATGCTGACCCAGTTCCTCTCCTGGCAGTGGATCTTCTTCGGCGGTGTGCCGGTCTGCGTGGCCACCGTCGTGCTGTCCAAGGCCGTGCTGGTCGACGACGCCCGGACGCCCACCCGCATCGACTGGTCCGGCATCGTCACCTTCACCCTGGCGGCCACCGGCATCGCCTTCGGCGTCATCCGCGGCGGCGAACGGGGCTGGGGCGACACCTCCGCCCTGGCCGGATTCCTCGTCGGCCTGGTCATGCTGGCCGCCTTCGTCGCCGTGGAACGTTACAGCGAGGCGCCCATGCTGTCGCTGTCGCTGTTCCGCAAGCGCGCCTTCAACGGCACGCTCGTCGCCGCCCTGGGCTACTACCTCGCGGGCTTCGGCGCCCTGCCGGTGATGTCGATCTGGCTCCAGGACAGCGTCGGCCTCGACTCCTTCGCCACGGCCCTGGTCATCACCGTCCAGCCGGTCGCCTTCTTCCTCACCTCCGCCGTCGTGGGGAGCGCCCTGCACCGCATACGGCCGCAGTGGACGCTCGGCGGCGGCTCGCTCGCCGTCGGCCTCGGCAACGCGCTGCTCGTGCTCGCGGTCGGCGCGGACTCCTCCTGGCCGGCCCTCCTGCCGGGCCTCGTCGTCACGGGCGTCGGCGCCGGCATCGTCTCGCCCGTCCTGCCGGCCACGGCCATGGCCGCCGCCCCGCCGGAGCGCAGCGGCGTCGCCTCGGCGGCCGCCAACTGCGCCCGCCAGCTGGGCCTGGCCCTGGGCATCGCGGTCCTCGGCTCCGTCTTCCACCAGTACGCGCCGGGGCGCGGCGCGGAGGTCTCGCGGGCGGCCTACGCGAACGGCATCGACGCGGCGTTCCTGGTGGCGGCCGTCGTGGGCCTCGGGACCGGCCTGGCGGCCATGTGGCTGCTGCGCGTCCCCCGGCCCGTGGTACGGGCCGCTTTCAGCCCTTCCGGGGAATGAGGAATCCGGGCGGCCGGGGGCCCTGCCCCCGGACCCCCGGTTGAACAAAAGGCATTTCGTTGACACCTCCGTCCCCCTCGCAGAAGCATCGGAAACCGCGAACGGACGAAGGGACAGTGAGCCTGATGGCAACCCAACTGCCGGAGATCGACCTTTCCGTCACCGAACCCCTGGAGACGGCGGTCGACGAAAGCACCGCGCTCGCCCTCTACCCCGGGCTGCGCGAATTCCGGGCCACCTTGGGCGGAACTCCGCTGGTCGAGGTACCCGGCCCGCCCGGCGGGGCGAAGATCATGGCGAAGTACGAGTTCCTGAACCCCTCGGGCTCGGCGAAGGACCGGCCCGCCTACGCGATGCTGTGCCGGGCCGTCAACGAACATGCCGGGAATTCGGAGCCGCTGAAGCTGCTGGACTGCTCCGGCGGCAATATGGCCCGGGCCCTGACGGGACTGAACAAGGTCACCGGAATTCCCGTGCGGGCCGTCATGCCGGACTCCGTTCCCGAGAGCCTGCTGAAGCAGCTGCGGGACGGCGGCACACAGATCGACCTGGTGCCCGCGAGTGAATTCCCGCTCAGCATCATGCAGCGTGCCTCGGAAATAGCCCGGGAGGACCCGAGCTGGACGCTGCTGGCCCAGCACCGCAACATGGCCAACGTCGCCGCCCACCAGTTCTTCACCGGCCGGGAGATCGTCGGCCAGCTGGACGGCGCACGGCCCAGCGCCGTGGTCGCCGCCGTCGGCAGCGGCGGCATGCTGACCGGTGTGGCCCGCGCCCTGCGCACCATCGCGCCCGGCCTCGGCGTCATCGGCGTCACGCCCGCCGAGCTGCCCTACGGCACCCCCCACCCGCCCAACGCGGAGCCCAAGTTCGCCGGGGCCGGCGGCCTCACCCACGGGCTGCGCCAGCCGTTCGTCGACAAGCTCCTTCCGGAGTTCCGCAGTGCGCAGATCGCGCACGGCGAGGCGCTGGCCGGCATGCTCGACTTCTTCCGGCAGACCGGCACCCGCGTCGGCTCCTCGGCGGCCGCGAGCTGGCTGATCGCCTGGGAGGAGGCCAAGAACCTCGGGCCCGACGAGGTGGTGGTGACCGTCTTCGCGGACTCCGGCTCCCCGGAGGACTGGAAGAAGGCCGAGGGACTGGGCCGCTGATGCGCACGGCGAACCGTACGGGGACGGCCCGGCCCCGCAAACGCGCGGTGCTGCCCTTCGGCGGCAGCCGCGACCGGAACGGGCTGCTGTCCCGGATGCTCGAGGACGTCGACACCACCCTCGCCCGCGACCCCTCCATCGCCACGCGCACGGAGGCCGTCTTCCACTCGACCCTGCCCGCGGTCTGGATCCACCGCGTCGCGCACCGGCTGTACCGGCGCCAGCACCGGATCGGCGCCCGCGCGCTGACGAGTGTCGCCCGCATGCTGACGGGCGTCGAGATCCACCCGGGAGCGGAGATCGGCCGGCGGCTGTTCATCGACCACGGCACCGGTGTCGTGGTCGGCGAGACGGCCGTCATCGGCGACGACGTGACGATCTACCAGCAGGTCACCCTGGGGGCGATCGGCTGGTGGCGGGACAATCTGCGCTCCTCCGGCGACCGGCGCCATCCGCGCGTCGGCGACCGGGTCACGCTCGGCGTCAACGCCACGGTCCTCGGGCCGCTGGAGGTCGGCGACGACGCCATGATCGGGGCGCACGCCCTGGTGCTCGGCGACGTCGGCCCGGGCAGCCGGATCATGGCCGAACCCGTCGTGGCCCGGGTCCGCAAACAGGCCGGCGCGGCCCGCTCGGACAGCGCCTGACCGGGCCGCGCGACGACGGACGGGGAGAGCGGGGGTACGGCCGGCAGGGCGGCGCCGCGCGGGGGGCGGTGTCGCCCCGAACCGGCCGGATCTCGACGTTCCGGTCAGGGCCACGACCGGGGTGCGGCTAGCGTGATCGTCACCGGACACCACCGCTCCCGAAGGGTTGACCAGTCCGTTGACCAGTACCGTCACCTCCCCCGGGCGTGCCCGCTGGGCGATCGGTTCCTTGATCGCCGGCGGAGTCGTCGTCAACTTCCTGGACCGGACCGTGCTCTCGGTGGCCGGCGGGCAGGTCGCCGACGAGTTCGGGCTGAGTCTCGGACAGCTCGGGCTCGTGCTGTCCGCCTTCAGCTGGTCCTACTGCCTGATGCAGCTGCCCGCCGGGCTGCTCGTCGACCGCTTCGGAGCCGGCCGCCTCACCCGGGCCGCAGCCCTGCTGTGGGCCGTGGCGAGCCTGGCGACGGCCGTCGCCTCCGGGCTCGGCCTGGTGATCGCGGCCCGGGTGCTGCTCGGCGTGGCCGAGGGACCCTGCATGGTCGGCGCCTCCAAGGCCACCGCCGCCTGGTTCCCCCTCGCCGAACGCGGGCGGGCGACCGCCCTGTTCGACGGGGCGACCAAACTCGCCAACGTGGTGGCCTTCCCGGTGCTCGCCTTCGTGGTGAGCACCTGGGGCTGGCGCGCCGGATTCCTCTTCACCGCGGCGCTGAGCGTGCTCTTCGCCGCGGTGTGGTGGTGGGGTTACCGGGACCCGGCCGAACATCCCCGTCTGGGCCGTGCCGAGCGCGCGTTCCTGCTCGGTGGCGGTGCGCGCGGCGGGGACCGGGGGAGTACCGGGGCGTTCCGCGCGGCGCTGCGCGACCGCCGCGTCTGGGGAATGTGCCTGGGGTTCGCCTGTTACGGCTACACCATCAATGTGGTGCTCACCTGGATGCCCGAATTCTTCCGGCGGCAGTTCGGCGTGGCCCTGCTGGGGTCCGGGTTCTATTCGATGGTGCCGTGGATCGTGGCGACGGCGGCCGAGGTCGCCTTCGGCGGCTGGCTCGTCGACCGGCTCGTCCGCGCCGGCCGCGATCCCGCCCTGGTCCGCCGCCGCGTCCTGTCGTGCGGGCTCGCGGTCGGCGCCACCATCGCCTTCGCGGGCACCGCCGGCTCGCCGTGGGCCGCCGTGGGCTGGATGTCGCTCTCCCTCGGCGGACTGGCCGTCGCCGCGCCCGTGGCGTGGAGCCTGCCCGGACTGCTCGCACCGCCCGGCGCGGTGGGCGCCGTCAGCGGACTGATGAATTTCGCCAATACCGCGGCCACGTCGGGTGGCGTGATCCTTACGGGCTGGCTGGCCCAGGCGACCGGTTCCTTCTCCGCCCCCTTCCTCTTCGCGGCGGGCGTGGTGGCCCTGGGCGGGCTCTGCTACCGGCCGGTCCTACGGCCGGAAACAGCGGTCGGACAGTGTCCGGAAAAGCGTCCTGAATTCATCAGCTGACCAGCGGACTTGACCTTCTTTTTACTGTTCGGGGGGTCGATCGTTTTCGCACATGGGTAGCAATTGCCTGTTGATTGCAGCAAGAGCGACGAGAGTCAACCAGCGCACAGTCGAGGTCAAGGTCCTTCCCGATGAACGAAACGTCCGTGCTGGCCTGCTGCCTCGATCGGCTCTCCTGGTCGCCGGAGCGGCTGGCCCGGGAGATCAACAGGGTCTGCGGGGCCGACACCATCAGCCCCAAGGCGCCCTACAACTGGCTCAAGGGCTCCTGCCCCCGTCGCCGGCTGCCGCACGTGGTCGCCGACATCCTCACCGACCGGCTCGGCGAGCCCGTCACCGTCCAGGCCCTGTGGCCCGGGCGGTTCCCGGCAGGTGAGGAGTGCCTCGCCCGCGTCCCGGCCCCCCGCCCGGCACCGGACGCGGGGAGCGAGCCGTCCCCGCACGCGCCGCGGTCCGCGCAGCGCCCCCGGCTCACGGCCGCCGCCCCGGCCCCGCGCACCGCGGCGACCGAGCAGGAGCTGATGACCACGGCCGTGGACTGGCTGCTCAACCCCGACCCCGAGCCGGGCTCCCAGCTGCGCGGCGAAGAGGTCGACCACGCCGCGCTCGACGTGCTCAACGAACGCATCGCCCAGCTGCGCCGGCTCGACGACGACCGGGGCGGCCGCCTCGTGCTCGACTGGGCGGCCCAGGACCTGCGCTGGGCACGGACCCTGACCGCCGAGTGCTCCTACGACCCGGCGACCGGCGTGCGGCTGCACCGCGCGGTCGCCGAACTCGGCCAGCTCGTCGGCTGGATCGCCGCCGACCTCGGCATCGACGACCTCGCCCGGCAGCACCTGCTGCTGGCCCTGCGCGCCGCCCGCGCCGCCGGCGACCGCGCCCTGGCCGCCCACGTCATCTCCTGCCTGAGCTACCGGGCAGCCTGGAACGGCCACGGCCAGGACGCCCTGCGGCTGAGCCGGATCGCCCGCAAGGGCTCGGCCGGCGAGCCGGCCGGCCCCGGCCAGGCCCTGCTGGCCACCCGGGAGGCGCGGGCCCACGCCAGCCTGGACGATCCCGGTGGTTGCCAGCGGGCCCTGGAGGAGGCGGCGGAGCTCGCCGAGGCCGGCCCGCGCGGCGGCCGGGCCGACGCGCCGTGGAGCTACTGGGTCACCCCGGCCGTACTGGTCGCCGACGCCGGACGGGCCTGGCTCGAACTGGGCAAACCGGCCCGCGCCGCCCGCGACCTGGCACACGGCCTCCGGCTCTTCGACGACAGCCAGCCCCGCAACCGGCTGCTGCACTGGGCCTCCCTGGCCGAGGCCCGCCTCCAGCTCGACGACGTCGACGGCGCCGCGGCGGCCGCCGACGCCGCCCTCGACCTGGCCGAGCACGTCAACTCGATGCGCGCGACGGCGCGCCTGACCTGGCTGCGCAGCCGGTTCCGCCGCTGCGACGGCAGGGCCGCGCGCCAGACCGTGCAGCGGGCCGACGACCTCCTCGGCGGCGAGCGCCGGCTGGCGGTCTGTTAGTCACCCGGCGGCCGCCGGATTACCGGTGCGCAAGAGCGGTCCGCGCGATTCCCGGATTCCCGGGAAATTCCTCACCGTCACCACCGCTCGACGCCCCGATTCACCGTCCGCCGACGCTAGGTTGGGCCCCTCGTAGGATTTCGAGGAGTTCTCATATGAGAGTGATTCACGGGATACCGCTGGCCCCCTGGACGACGCTGAACATCGGCGGGCCGGCCGCGTCCTTCGCCGAACTGCGGGACGCCGCAGACTTTCCCGATTTCGTGGCCCACACCGCGGCCCGCGCCGACGGCCGGACCCCCGTCTGTCTCGGCGGCGGAAGCAATGTGCTCGTCGGCGACGCGGGCTGCTCGGTCCCGGTACTGCGCATGGCCACCCGCGGGGTACGGATCCTCGGGGACCGCGGCGACGGGCGGGTGTTGGTGCGCGTCGAGGCCGGGCACCCGCTGTGGGAGCTGGTCGACACCACCGTCGCCGAGGGCCTGATCGGCATGGAGATGCTCGCGGGAATCCCCGGCACCACCGGCGCCACACCGGTGCAGAACGTCGGCGCGTACGGGCAGGAGATCGCCGACACCCTCGTGGAGGTCACCGCCTGGGACTGGCGGGCCGGCCGCGAGGTCGTCCTGGACGCGGCCGCCTGCGGGCTCGGCCACCGCACCAGCGTCTTCAAGGGATCCCGGCGCTGGACCCTGCTCAGCCTGCTCTTCGCCCTGCGCCGGTCCCCGCTGAGCGCGCCGGTGGGCTACCGCAGCGTCGCCGAGGAGCTGGACGTCGCCGTCGGCGAGCGCGTGCCCGCCGCCGACGCGGCCCGCGCGGTGCTGGCCGTCCGCCGCCGCAAGGGCATGGTCCTCGACTTCTGCGACGTCGACCGGCGTTCGGTCGGCAGCGTCTTCCTCAGCCCCGAGGTCACCGCCGCCCAGATCGAGGGGCTGCGCGAGCTCGACGCGCCCGTCAACCGGTTCCCCGACGGCTCGACGCGGGTCAGCGCCAGCTGGCTGATCCGCCGGGCGGGCTTCGGCCTCAACCACCCGGTCGCCAAGGGCGTCCGGGTCTCCTCCCTGCACTACACGCTCGTCGCCGACGAGGGCGCCAGCGCGGCCAGCTTCGCCGAGGCGGTCGACACGGTGCTCCACGAGGTGCGGCGCCGCACGGGAGTGACGCTGACCCCGGAGATCGACTTCATCGGCGACTGACCGGCGTTCCCGCCGTTCCCGCCGTCCCGGCCCGGCCGGCCCCGGCCCGGGTGCCGCGGTGGTGCCGCCCGACCGGAACGATCAGCGGGGTCCCCGAGACCGGATCGACGCCCGGGCCCGTGCAGGCGTAGCTCACCGAGACGGTGTCGGCCAGCGCCGGGGGTGCGCCCAGCCCGACCCCTGTGGCGGCCAGCGCGACGGCC
>NZ_JBFAPH010000289.1:0-8063 GCF_040675635.1 Streptomyces sp. NPDC049577 | reverse complement strand
GCCGAGGAGTTCCTGCCGTACGCCTCGTCCACCGCGGCCTCGCTGCCGAACTTCATGGCCTTCTACGCGCAGCGCATCGACAAGGGCGAACACCCGGGCGACGTGGACAAGCTGGCCATGGGTGTGGCGAGCGTCGGCCACATCCTGCACACCACCGAGGACGCCGGCGTCGACACCTCGCTGCCGGCCGCCGTGCTGGATGTCTTCCGGCGCGGAATTGCCGCAGGTCACGCCGGGGACAGCTTCACCAGCCTGGTCGAGGTGTTCAGGAAGCGGGCCGCCTAGCGGTCACGCGGACCGTGTCGCCCGTCGCGCCGCCCGCGAGGACGTCGATGCGGACCCCGGCCGCGGGGTCGGTGAAGGACTCCCCCGGGCCGTAGGCGGCGAGGTCGAGCGGGGTGCATCCGGCGGGCGGGGTGGCGGACGGATGGCCGTTCATCACCCGGACCGGGCCCTCGCCCGTCGCGGTCGCGGAGTCGACCTTGTAGATCAGCACGCCGGTCGAGCAGGGCCGGGGGTCGTTGCCCTCGGCCCGGCGCGACTCGGCGACGTACGCCGTGGTGGGGCCGGTGCGGACCACGGCGATCTTCTTGCCTCCGGGCCGCTCCACGGGGGACAGCCGGACCGTGCGCCGGCCGGGTGCGGCCTGGCAGGCGACCTGGTCGTCGTCGATCCAGCCGAGCTTCCAGGCGTGCCAGCCGAGGTACTGCGGGGCGCGGCCCGCGATGTTGCCCATGACGTCCCAGCCGCCCACGAAGCGGTGGGTGTCGCCGCTGAAGGCGTACAGGTCGGGAAGGCCGAAGGTGTGGGCGGTCTCGTGGACGGCGACCTTGTGGCCCCAGTGCCACATGTCCTGGCCGAAGGTGACGGCCCATTTGACGCGTGCGCCGTCGGCGGTGACGCCGGGGGTGGCCGGGTCGTAGAGGTAGGTCGGGGAGAAGGAGATCGCGCTCGCCGTGCGGGCGGGGACGACGTAGACCATGTCGTAGCGGGAGAAGTCCGTGGAGGGGTCCGCGGCCGTGACGGCGTCGCGGAGGTAGCGCTCGTGGGCCTCGAAGGTGAGGCCGCGCTGGAAGCCGTAGCCGGTGGACGCGGCGGGCATGCGGACCCACTGCCGGGTGAAGTCGATGGCGAGGCGCGAGCGGCCGTAGGAGGCTGTGCGCATCCAGTCCGCGGCGGGGGCCAGTTCGGCCGCGTACGCCTCGGTGGAGTCGGCGGCGGGGGCATCGGGGAAGTCCACGAACAGGGTCAGGACGCGATGGGTGCCGGTCGCGCGCTGAAACTGTGCGGGGTCGGTGTCGTGGCCCTCGTCGGTCCAGCCGGTGGTGCCCTTGAGCGCGCAGCCGGCGGCGGCCGGCGGCCGTTCGGGCGGGGCGGGGCTCGCGGTGGCCGTGGCGGCGGTGGCAGCGGTGGCGGCCGTGGTGGGGACGGCGGCGCAGGCGGCGAGGGCGAGGGCCGTGGCGAGCAGCCGTGGCCGGGAAGGCGTGGTGGGCATGGCTCTCCTTGCGGGACTGGGTGGGGGAATTCCCGGGGGGTGGTGGGGGGTCAGGCGCGGCCGGCGGCCAGGTCCATCAGCCGGTCCAGCACCCGGCCACCGGAAGCGCCGATGCCGTCGTGCTCCCATTCGTTGGTGACCCAGGCGCGGACCGCCCCGACCTCGCGGGCGGTGCGCAGGGAGAGTCCGGCGTCGACGTAGATGTCGTCGTGGTAGACGACGGCCGCGACCGGGACCCGGTTGGCGGCGAGGCGGTCGGGGTCGTACAGCGGCTGCCAGTCGCTCCGTTCGGCCAGCAGCTCGGCGGCGTCCGCGAACGGGCGCAGGCCGGCGATCTCCCGGAACATCCAGGGGTAGATCATCTCGCCGGTCGGCAGCAGCGGGTCCGCGTCCTCGGCGAACTCGGGGAAGCCGGCCAGGGCACGGTGCGCGGCCCAGCCGGTGGGCTTGCCGCCCTGGCCGTAGATCGACTCCTGCAGGACGGCGAACAGGGGGTTGTCCGTGAAGCCGGTCAGGGCCGCCACCTGGTGGAGGAAGGTGGCGGTGGGCTCGCCGCGTTCGTCGAGGGCCTCGTCGAGCAGCCAGTGCAGCCGCTCGAAGCCGTCGCCCATGCCGAGGGCGAGGCCGAGGAGGCGCAGCCGGCGGGTGGTGAGCCGGTCGCCGTCGGGCAGGCGGACGTCGCCGGCGGTGAGCAGGTCGGCGAGGCGGCGCAGCCGGGGCGCGTCGTCCGGGTAACGGTCGTAGAACTCCAGGGCGCGGTCGCGGACGCGGGGGTAGGTGCGGGCGTAGACGTCGTCGGCGGTCGCGGCCAGGCCGGGCAGACCGCCGGCGACGTAGCAGGCGCGCAGGCCCTCGGGGGCCCGGGAGAGATAGGTGAGGGTGAGGAAGCCGCCGTAGCTCTGGCCGAGGGTCTCCCAGGGCTCGTCGCCGCACAGTTCACGGCGTATCAGTTCGGCGTCGGCGACGATCGAGTCGGCCCGGAAGTGCCCGAGGTGCTCGGCCAGCCGTTCGGGGGACGTGTGGCGGGAGGCCGCGCGGGCGGTCACGGGCGTGGAGCGGCCGGTGCCGCGCTGGTCGAGCAGCAGCACCCGGTGCGTCTTCAGCGCCCGGTCCAGCCAGCCGGGCGAACCGGCGGACGGCCGGGGCGACTTGCCGCCGGGCCCGCCCTGGAGGTAGAGCAGCCACGGCAGTGCCTCGCCGGCGCGGGCGGGGTCGACGACCTCGCGGGCGAACACCCTGATGTCCGGGCCCTGGGGCGCGGAGTGGTCCAGGGGCACGGTGAAGACGTGGTCGGCGGTCGCGTACGCGGGGTTCATGGCGCTCTTTCCATGCCGGGGCTGGTTCCATGCCGGGGGCGGCTGTGCTGGACAGCGTGGAACAGCCGTCGCGGCGGCGGTACTCCCGGCAGCGCATAACCCCGTGTTATGCGCGCCGCGCGCCCTTCGTGCGCGCCAGGAACAGACTGGTGACCACCCGTACGAGCACCGCGTCGCCACCCGCGATGCGTTCGGCCTCCGCCAGGAGCGGTCGCCGCACCGGCTCGGCGAGCATCCGGTAGCCCGAGTAGGAGGCCAGCAGGCCCACGAGTTCGGGGCCCGGGCACTCGTGCTCGGTCTCGTAGAGCCGGTGTTCCAGGTCGGTGAAGCCGCCGTCGGCCTCCATCTCCCGCCACTGCCGGGCCGCGGGCCCCCGGTGGGCCGGGCGCGGGCGGGGCTCGAGGAGGGTGTGGTCGGGAACGGCCACGCCCTGCCGGGCGTGGGCGGCGGTCAGTTGCCGGGCCAGCCGGGCGTCCTCCAGGAACCAGTGGTTCCAGAACAGCGCCAGGGCGCCTCCGGGCCGGAGCGCGGCCCGCGCCCGCGTCCACCGCACGGCCGGGTCGACCCAGTGCCAGGCCTGGGCGCAGTACAGCAGGCCGTACCGCCGCCCGCCCGGCCGCCACGTCTCGAAGTCGGCGCCCTCGACGTCGACCCCCGGCAGCCCGGCGCACTTGAGGCGCAGCACCCGCGCCATCCGTGCGTCCGGTTCGACGCACGTCACCGGTAGCCCACGCGCCGCGAAGGCCAGGGTGGCCTTTCCGGTGCCGGCGCCCACTTCCAGCGCGGGTGCCGCGCCGGACGGCGCGGCGAAGCGCAGGACGTCTTCGGTCAATTGCGCCGGATAGCCCGGCCTGGCGGCGTCGTACTGCTCGGCGTCGTCGCCGAAGGCGTGGCGGCGTTCCCGGGGCGCGTCCGTCATGGAACCACGGTACGGGGTGCGGCCGTTGGCCGTCCGGGACAGTACGAGTGCCCCGCCCCGCCACCCGGGGATCACCTCGGTGCCGAACACCCTCCAGGCCGCCACCACGGCGGCTACTGGCCGTGCCGGCGGCTGTAGAGCGTGAAGAGGACCAGGAGCAGCCCGGCGAGGAGGACGCCCCTGCCGGGCCAGGGTTTCGGGTCCCGGGCCCGGATGGCGTCGCCGTCCGGGGCGCCGCCGCCGTGGGCCTCGCGGCGGTGGCGCTCGCGTTCCTGTTCGGCCTGCCGCTTGTTCGCGACCTCGTCCCAGGTGATCCCGCATGCTGCGCACTGGTACTGGTAGCTGGACACGTCGGCTCCTCGGCATGGATCGGGCCCGGGCGGCCGCGATTCCGGCCGCGATTCCGTAAGGCTCCCGAACCCTAGTGCGGAACCGGTGCGCCGGGAGGGCGTTCCGGGGAGACTTCCTCCCTTCGAGGGAGTTCCCCGGGACCGCGGGGATACGTCGGCCCCGGCCGGTCCCCGGCCCCCGGGTCCTACCGGGCGGCCGGCGCCGGACGGCGCTTCGCCGGGGAGTTCTCGCTCCCGCCCCGGGCCCACAGCGAGCGCACATGGCCCAGGTGGCGGGCCATGCACTTCTCGGCGCCCCTGGCGTCGCCGGCCAGCATCAGATCGAGGAGTTCGAGGTGTTCCTCGGCCGAGGGGATCAGCTCGCCCCGCTCGTCGAGCGCGGTCAGGCCGTACAGGCGCGAGCGCTTGCGCAGGTCGCCGACGGTCTCGACGAGGCGCTCGTTGCCGGAGAGGCCCAGCAGGGTGAGGTGGAAGCGGCGGTCGGCCTCCAGATAGCCGATCAGGTCGTGCTCGCGCGCGGCCCGCACGATCTCCTCGGCCACGGGACGCAGGGCCTGAAGGTCCTCGCGGGCGGCGCTGCGGGTGATGCGACCGGTCATGGGCACCTCGATCAGGGTGCGGATCTCGGTGTACTGGTCGAGGTCGCGCTCGTTGACCTCGGTGACCCGGAAGCCCTTGTTGCGGACCGGCTCGACCAGGCCCTCGCGGGCCAGGTCGAGCATGGCCTCGCGCACGGGCGTCGCGGAGATGCCGAACTCCTCCGCGAGCCCGGGCGCCGAGTAGACCTCGCCGGGCCGCAGTTCGCCGGAGATCAGGGCGGCCCGCAGGGCATGGGCGACCTGGTCGCGCAGCCGCTCCCGGGCGGTGATGAGGTGCGGCTGCTTGAGGTGTCCCATGGTGTCCCTTTCGTACCCGAGTGGATCACCAGCGTACAATGTCACATAGCGGTGGTCAGGGTGTAGGTGCGGCTGGAGGTGTAGAACTCCAGGGCCGCCCGGCCCTGTTCGCGCGGCCCGTGGCTGGAGGTCTTGGTGCCGCCGAAGGGCAGGTGGAAGTCGACGCCCGTGGACGGGGCGTTGACCCGGATCATGCCGGTGTCGAGGCGGTCGAGGCCGTACAGGGCCACGTCGAGGTCGGCGGTGTGCACGGAGGTGACCAGCCCGTACGGGACGGAGTTGGTGATCCGTACGGCGTCGGCGAGGTCGTCCGCGGGCAGCAGGGCGGCGATCGGGCCGAACACCTCCTCGGTCAGCAGCCGGTGGCCCGGCGCGACCTTCTCGACCAGGGCCGGCGCCGCGTACCAGCCGGGGCCCTCGGGGGCCCGGGCCTCGGCGAGGACCGCGAGGCCGTCCCGGGCACCGGCGACCCGGTCGCGGGCCGGCGCGGAGACAAGTGGTCCGCACACCGTGGCGGGGTCCGCCGGGTCGCCCACGGGCAGGGCGCGCACCGCCTCCGCGAGGGCCTCGCGCAGGGGTTCGAGGGCGGCGCCGACCGCGATGACCCGGCTGGTGGCGGTGCACTTCTGGCCCGCGTACCCGGCGACGGCCGAGGCGATGTGCGCGGCGGCGCGTTCCATGTCGGCGTCGGGCAGGACGACGGCCGCGTTGAGGCCGCCCATCTCGGCCTGGACCGGGATGCCCCGCGCGGTGGCCGCCGCGGCGACCGCGGAGCCGACGGCGGTCGAGCCGGTGAAGGAGACCACATCGGCACCGGCGATCAGGGCGGCACCCTCCCCCGCGCCGCCGGGCACGACCGTGAACACCCCGTCCGGCACCGCCCCGGACACGATCTCGGCCAGGCGCCGGGCGCAGGCGGTGGCCTCGGGGGCGGGCTTGAGGACGACCGTGTTGCCGGTCGCCAGGGCCGGTGCGGCCTTCCAGCTGGGGATGGCGAAGGGGAAGTTCCAGGGCGTGATCAGGCCCGCCACGCCGTGCGGGCGGCGGCGGGTCAGCAGCAGACCGGGGCCGCCGGCCGGTTCGTGGACGGCGCCGACGGCCTCGTAGGGGGCCTGGGCGTAGTAGCGCCAGATCGCGACGGTGCGGGCCACTTCGGCGCGCGCCTCGGCGACCGGCTTGCCCACCTCCCGTACGGCGAGGCCGGCCAGTTCACCGGCGGCGGCCTCGACGGCGGCGGCGATCGCCGTGAGCGCCGCGGAGCGGGCGGCGGCGCCGCCGGCCAGCCAGCCCGGCTGGGCGGCGCGGGCCCGCTCGACGGCGGCGGCGACGGCCGCGGGGCCGGGGGCGGTGAACTCGGCGAGGACGTCGGTGGGGTCGGCCGGATTGCGGGAGACGAAGGGGGCGTCAGCGGCGGTCACAGGAGGAAGCCTCCGGGGAAGGGGTCGTCCGGGTCGAGGAAGTACTGGGCGGTGCCGGTGATCCAGGCCCGTCCGGTGATGGTCGGCACGACGGCCGGCAGCCCGCCGACCTCCGTCTCCCCCACCAGGCGGCCGGTGAACCGGGTGCCGATGAAGGACTCGTTGACGAAGTCGCGGTCGAGCGGCAGCGCGCCGCGGGCGTGCAGCTGGGCCATGCGGGCGGAGGTGCCGGTGCCGCAGGGCGAGCGGTCGAACCAGCCGGGGTGGATGGCCATGGCGTGCCGGGAGTGGTACGCGTCCGAGCCGGGCGCGGCGAGGTAGACGTGCTTGAGGCCGCCGATCTCGGGGCGCTCGGGGTGGACCGGCCGGTCGGGCGAGGCGTTGACGGCGTCCATGATGGCGAGCCCGGCGGCGAGCAGGTCGTCCTTGCGGGCCCGGTCGAAGGGCAGCCCCAGCGCGTCGAGATCGACGAACGCGTAGAAGTTGCCGCCGAAGGCGATGTCGTACGTGACCGTGCCGTAGCCGGGGACGTCGACCTTGCGGTCGAGGCCGAGGCAGAAGGAGGGCACGTTGGTGATCGTGGCGGACCTGGCCGCGCCGTCCTCGACCCGGACGTCGACCGTGACGAGTCCGGCCGGGACGTCCAGGCGCACGGTGGTGACGGGTTCGGTGACCGGCACCATGCCGGTCTCGACGAGGACGGTGGCGACGCCGATGGTGCCGTGCCCGCACATCGGCAGCAGTCCGGAGACCTCGATGTAGAGGACTCCGTAGTCGGCGTCGGGGCGGGTGGGCGGCTGGAGGATGGCGCCGCTCATCGAGGCGTGCCCGCGCGGCTCGTACATCAGGAGGGTGCGCAGGTGGTCGAGGTGCTCGATGAAGTGCAGCCGGCGCTCGGCCATGGTGGCGCCGGGTATCACCCCGACGCCGCCGGTGATGACGCGGGTGGGCATGCCCTCGGTGTGCGAGTCGACGGCATGGAAGACGTGTCTGGTGCGCACGGGCGTCCTTTCGGCCGGTTCGGCGGTCAGCGGTGGCCGTCGGCGACGGCCTTCTCGGTGGCGGCCCGGACCTGCGCCTCGGTCTCCCCGGTGAGGGGGAAGCGCGGCGGCCGGGTCGGGCCGCCGTGACGGCCGACGATGTCCATGGAGAGCTTGATGGACTGCACGAACTCGGTCTTGGAGTCCCAGCGCAGCAGCGGGTGCAGCGAAGTGTAGAGGGGAAGGGCGGTCTCCAGGTCGCCGGCGACGGCGGCGTGGTAGAGCTCGGCGCAGGTGGCGGGGAAGGCGTTGGGGTAGCCGGCGATCCAGCCGACGGCGCCGGCGGTGGCGAGCTCCAGCAGCACGTCGTCCGCGCCGATGAGCAGGTCGAGCTCCGGGGCGAGCTCGGCGATCTCGTAGGCGCGCCGGACGTCGCCGCTGAACTCCTTGACCGCCACGATGCTGCCGTCGCGGTGCAGCCCGGCCAGCAGGGCGGGGGTCAGGTCGACCTTGGTGTCGATGGGGTTGTTGTACGCGACGACGGGCACCCCGGCGCGGGCCACCTCGGTGTAGTGGGCGCGGACGGCGTGCTCGTCGGCGCGGTAGGCGTTGGGCGGCAGCAGCAGGACGGAGCCGCAGCCGGCCTCGCCGGCCTGCTCGGCCCAGCGGCGCTCCTCGCCGCTGCCGTA
>NZ_JBFAPH010000288.1:0-8081 GCF_040675635.1 Streptomyces sp. NPDC049577 | reverse complement strand
GCCGCCGCCCAGCCGGTACGTTCCCGTCCGCCGGCCCGGCTCCAGGAGGGCGGGCGGGCACAGATAGGCCCATCATCGGACTGACGGCTCCCCGGCAGAAAGAGCTGGGGCCATCGGGACTAAGGACGCCCTCTTTCTGGGAGTCATTCGTCACTCAGCTTGAGCTGGGCACCGGCATGCTCCTGATGATCGCCGTTCCATCGATTCTCGTCATCCTCTTGTGCGGGCTGGCCAGGCAGACGATGGACGTGGCGGCGTTCAGGACGGTGATCGCCGTGTTGCTGATGCTGCCGACATTGATACTGCTGGCCGCGGACATCGCGATCTACTTCTGGGTACAGGCAGCCGTCCAGGTACTGTTCGCCAGCGTCATCATGCCGGTACCGCTGGTTCCGGCTCAGGGCGCGGAACAGGGACAGTTCGTGCACACCCCAGCGAAGTAGCGCGAAAGACGGTGGTGCCCCAGCGGCTGTTCGCCGCTGGGGCACCACCGTCGAATGTATGCGTAGACCAGATCAGGCCGTGTTCCGAACTCCGGGCCGGTTCCCACCGCGGCGCGGCTCAGCGGACCAGGGGGGCGGCGCCCGCCACGAACGCCTCGATGGCCTGGCGGGCCCCCGCGTCGAGGGTGTCGCGTTCCGCCGTGTCGCGTGCGTTCGAGATGTCGCGGGTGCAGCGGTAGGCGTGTTCCGCACCCGCGATGACGGCCCGGTCGTCCGTGAGCAGTTTGACGCGGTAGAGGGCGTTTCGCGCGAGTGTCCTCAGGCGGTGGGCGTCGTCGTGGGCTGCCGTGAACGCCTCGCCGTCGGGGTCCTGTTGCTTGCGGTACCAGCGGGTCGACTGGCCGTGGCGGTAGTCCTCCATCGCCGTGGCGAACGCGATGTACGCGCTGATGCGCTCCTGCCGGAGTGCCTCGGAGCGCGCGAATCGTTCGTTGCGCCGGGACGCGAGGCGCTGGGAGATGTGGGTGACCAGCACGCCGAGGAGGGTTCCCGCGACCGCCACGGCGCTCGCCCAGATCGACTCCACCGGCGTCAGCCCCGGGGCACCACCGTCGCGAGGACCTGCGGCAGCGGGTACCAGTCGGCGGTCGCGAAGCTCGCGTGGGAGCGGGCCATGAGGGTGACGCGCTCGCGGGCCTGGGACTCGGTGGGGTGGGTGATGTCGATGGCGGGCGGCACCTTGTGGGCGTCCGTCATGACGACCAGGTAGTGGCGGTCGTCGTACCAGGCGGTGTCGATGCCGCCCTTGGTGTAGGTGGCGGCGTCGCCGTCGAAGAGGACGAACCAGGGGCGGATCGACGCGTCGGCGTACCGCGTACGCGGGTCGCCGGGAGCGGCGCCGTGGACGGCGGGGAAGGCCGCGGCCCGGTCGAGGCGGCCGGCGGCGGCGAGGTCGCGCAGGTGGGTGGCGTACTCGCGGTCGGTCCACAGGTGGTCGAGCGGGTTGCCCTCCTCCACCGTGCCGGGGATGAGCTCCACGATGAACTTGCCCGCGAGGGCCTGTCGGCCGGGCCAGGCGCCGGCGCGCACCGCCTCGTCCAGGGTGGCGTGTCCGGCCGCGAGGTCGGCGGGGCGGTAGAGGGCGTCGCCGAGCCTGGCGGTCAGCAGGGCGTCGAGTTCGGCGGGGCCGCGGCCGCTGTTCGCGTCGAAGCCGTCCTTCATCTCGACCTTGAGGAGGACGGGCCGGTGGCCGGGGTGGGCGTCGTGCCAGGCGCGGATGTCGGCGAGGCAGCCGGACAGGGGCTGGTCGCGGGACCCGGTGCGCAGGCCGGCCGGTGAGGTGGCGCCCACGCAGTTGTTGTCGTTGCTCAGCGGCTTGGCGTGGGAGACGCGGAAGGAGCGGCCGCCGAAGCCGTTGGTCCACACGTCGAGTTCGAGGAGTCCGGCCCCGGAGTCGAGGGCGTCGGCGAAGTACGGGTACTTGGCCTTGTCGTAGGCGTTGTGGACGCCGACCGCCGTGGTGGCGGCGTAGGACGGGGAGGGTTCGGCCCCCGCCGGGGCCATGGCGAGAGCGAGCGCCGCCGTCGCGGCGATCGCGGTCGTTCCCGTGCGTATGCCTGCGCGTATGCCTGCGCGGATCGTCTTGCGCATGTCCCCCACCACTTCCCCGCTCCGTTGTGAACGGTGAGCAGGGTACGGGAGTTGCCGGAGTGGTGGGGGAACGGGGTGGTGAACCGCGGGTGTCAGCCTGCCGTGTAGACGTCCTCGACATAGCGTCCGGCGTCGGTCATCCCGCGCAGCCATGCCTCGGCGCGGGTGGCGTCGGCACCCGTGCGGCGGGTGCAGAGGTCGCGCAGCGCGTCCCGGACACCGGGGGCCATGCGGCCGCCGTCGCCGCAGACGTACACGCGGGCGCCGGATTCCAGCAGGGCCCAGACCTCGTCGGCCTCGGCGGCGATGCGGTGCTGGACGAACCGCACGCCGGCCTCCGGGGCCCGGCTGAAGGCGGGGCGCAGGGAGACCGCGCCGGCGGTCTGTGCCGCGTGCAGTTCGTCGGAGTGCAGGAAGTCCAGGTCCGGTCCGTCGCAGCCGAAGTAGAGCAGGGCCGGGGCGAGGGCGACGCCGGCCTCGGCCAGGGCGCGGCGGTCGGCGATGGCGCCCCGGAAGGGGGCCAGGCCGGTGCCGGCGGCGACCATGACGAGCGGGGCCGGGTCGTGGTGGTCGATGCGGAAGGAGTCGCGGCACGGCTGGACGCGGGCGAGCAGGGTGTCCCCGGGGCGCAGCCGGGCGAGGTGGTGGGAGCCCGTGCCGCGGAAGTCGCCCCGGCCGGAGCGGGCGGGGGCAGCCAGCAGGGAGACCATCAGGTCGAGGTGGTGCGGGTCGCGGTCCGGGGTGGAGGAGACGGAGTAGAGCCGGGGCCGCATCGGGGGCAGGAGTTCCAGGAGGGCGGCCGGGCCGAGGGTGCCGCGGAGGGCGGGGTGGTCCTCGATGAGGTCGAGGACGGTGCGGGGGTCGTCGGCGGCGACGGCCCGGAGCGCGGCACGTTCGGGCGGGCAGGGGTTGCGGTCGGCGAGCAGGGCGAGCTGACGGGGTGTGGGGTGTTGCTGGAGTTCCAGGTGGTGGGCGAGGAGTTCGCGCACGGTGAGCGGCCTGTCGACCGGCAGGGCGGCGCGGCCGGCGCGGCCGGCGCGGGCCGGCCGGACGTCGAGGAGCGCGTCGGGGTCGGCACCGAACAGCTCGGCGGCGCGGGCGACGAGCGCGGGGTCGTTGACGGGCAGGACGGCGAGGTGGTCGGCGGTCCGGTAGCGCGTCCCCTCCGGCAGGGCGAGGCGCAGGAAGCGCTTGGTGCGCGGGTGGGTGGGGGCGGTCAGGTCGTACGCCTCGGTGACGGTCATGGGCAGCATGTCGTGCCGGGCGGCGAGGGCGGCGAGCGGGTCGCGGGGGAGCTCGGTGACGGCGGGGGCGTCCTGCTCGGGGCTCCCCGCGGTCGCGTCGGGGTCGCCGTAGTGCTCCAGCAGGGTGCGGTGGAGGGCGCGGGTGAACTCCTCGACGGTGCCGTGCAGGTCCCCGGAGGCGTCGGCCGCGGCGCGGGGCAGCAGCCGGGTGCCGCCGAGGGCTGCGAGCCGCTCGTCGAGGAGGGTGGGGACGCGCTGGTAGGTGGCGGCCCAGTTGCGGTCGCCGACGCCGAGGACGGCGTAGTGCAGCCCGTCGGCGGCGCCCGGCGCGGCGGTGTGCTCGGCCCAGGCGGTGAAGGCGGTCGCGTCGTCGGTGGGGCGTCCGTTGTAGGAGGCGGCGACGATCACGACGGGGGTGTCGCGGGGCAGCGTGCCCACGTGTGCGTCGAGCGCGGCGACGGTGGGGGCGAAGCCCAGCTCCGCCGCCCCGTCGGCGAGGTCGCGGGCCAGGTCGCGGCAGGTGCCGTAGGCGGAGCCGTGCAGGACGAGCAGGCCGGTGCCCTGCCGGGCGCGGGCGGGCAGCGCGGGGTCGTCGTCGGCGCGTACCGAGCCCGTACGGGCACCGGTCGTCCCCCGGGTGCCGCGTACGGCGAGGCGGTCGGCGGTGGTGCGCCGGGCCAGGGTGAGGGTGAAGCCGTCGGGCTTGAGGGTGAGGGTCTCCTTGATCCGCAGGCGGTAGCCGGCGGTGTCCAGGAAGCGGTAGCGGTGCACGAGCAGCCCCAGCAGCATGGTGGCCTCGTGCAGCGCGAACTGCCGTCCGATGCAGGCGCGCTCGCCGGTGCCGAAGGGCTTGTACGCGTGGACCGGGCGGGCCGCCTCCGCCTCGGGGTCGAAGCGGGTGGGGTCGAAGAGCTCGGGGTTGTCGCCCCAGACCGGGTCGCGGTGCAGCAGCGGGGTGAGGACGGTGACGCCCTCCCCGGCGCGCAGCGGGTAGCGGCCGGCGAGCAGGGTGTCCTCGCGGGCCTCGCGGGCGAAGGCCGCGGCGGTGGGCCACAGCCGCAGCGCCTCGTTGAGCACCTGGCGGGTCCAGCGGAGCCGGCCGATGTCCTCGAAGGAGGGCTCCGGGTCGGGGGTGTCGCCCCACAGCTCGTCGGTCTCGCGCTGGGCGAGGCGCAGGGCGACGGGGTCCTTGAGGAGGTGGTGGAGGGCGAAGGAGAGGGCGCCGGAGGTGGTCTCGTGGCCGGCGATGAGGAAGGTGATGACCTGGTTGCGGATGTTGGCCGGGTCCAGGACGGTGCCGTCGGCGGGGTGCGGGGCGCCCAGCATGAGGCCGAGGAGGTCGTCGGTGCGGGAGTCGCCGGTGGCCGTGCGGGCGGCGACGACGTCGTCCACGACGCTCGCGAGGAACGCGGCGTCCCCGCGGAACGCCTCGTCGCGCGCCGTGTGGTCGGCGTCGGGGTCGCGGCCGAGCCGGTCCATGCTCCAGTCCAGGCAGCGGACCATGGCTCCGACGAAGGGGTGCGGCTCCGCGCGGGTGAAGGAGCCGAAGTCGTAGCCGAAGCCGGCGAGGCCGATGGTGTCGAGCGTCATCCGGGTCATGTCCTCGGGCACGTCCACCGGTGTGCCCGCGGCCAGATGGGCGTCCCAGGAGTCGAGGAGGCGGCGGGCGACGGTCAGCATGGCGGGGTGGTAGGCGCGCATCGAGCCGAGCGCGAAGGCCGGCAGCAGGATGTCATGGGCCTTGGCCCAGTTCGGCTCGTGATTGTAGGCCGTGAAGAGGCCGTCCGCGGTGAACTCGCGGACGTTCTCCAGGGCCGGGCCGACGTGCTTGGTGAAGCGTTCCTCGTCGGCGAGTTCGGCGACCAGGTCGAGGGTGGTGACGAAGAGCCGGTCCGTGCCGTGCAGCCGGCGCCGGAAGACGGGCCCGTGGCGGCGGGCCAGACGCATCGTCTGCTGGAGCGGGGTGGCGGTCGCTCCGACGGCGGAGACGTCCACGAGGGGGATGCGGGAGGAGACGGCCGCGGGGGCGTCGATGGCAACGGTCATGTCTCCACACTCGCCGCCCCGGGCGCGGGCGCCGGGAGCGGGAACTGCATGATTGTGCAGTGGTCCGCGGCGCGTCGCCCTTGCGTCCGGGCCTGAAAGGTGTACGGGAAGTGAACGGGAGCGGGGGCGGGCGGTGAGCGACGAGGAGTACGCCGCGTGGCGCAACCACTTCATCACCCTGTTCGACCGGCTTCCCGCGCCGGTCGCCATCTGCCGGGCGGACGGGGAGATCGCCGCCGCGAACCCCGCCATGGCCGCCGAGTGGGGCACGGCCCCGGGCCGGGTGCGCGGCCGGAACCTGCTGGACCTGTTCCGGCCGAGTGCCACCCCCCAGCTCGAACGGCTGGCCGAGGCGGTGCGGCTGGGCCGTCGTTCCCGCTACACCATCGACGTGCGCTGGCCCGGCCCCGGGGGGACGGAGCGGCAGGGCGAGCTGCTGGTCGACCCGGTGGGCGAACCGTCGCGGACGTACCCCATGCTGCTGGCCGTGCTGCGCCCCCGGGAGCGGGCCGCGGCGCCACCGGTGGTGGAGGTCGGCGAGGTGGAGGGCCGGATCCTCGCGCTGGCGGCCGGCGGGGCCACGACCGCCGCGATCGGCAAGGCGGTCGGGCTGACCGTGGACGGCGTCAACTACCACCTGGCGCGGCTCACCCGTCGCTGGCGGGTGCCCAACCGCACGGCCCTGGTGGCCAAAGCGTACGTGCTGGGTGTGCTGACGCCCGGTCAGTGGCCGCCCGAGCCCGCGCGCCGGCCGCGGGGCGGGTGACGAAGGACGCAGTCGCCGCACAGGCCGCCGGCGGGGACCCGGTAGTACAGGCAGCAGGAGCGGCGGGCGAACGACACGTCCGGCCGGGTGCGCAGGGTGCCGGTGCCGCGCAGCAGCGGGTCCGCGAACAGGGCGCGGGTGAGCTCGGCGGTGCGTTCGGCCTCGCGCGGACGGCCCTGTTCCAGGCACCATGCGCGGAGCATGCGCGCGGCCCCGGCGAGGGACGAGGCGGCGTTGCCCCACAGCAGCCGGCCGAAGAGCGGGGTCACCGCCCGGGTGGCCGTGTGCAGGGAGGACAGCCGGCCGTACAGGAGGCCGGGGGCGATCCGGTCGGCCGGCAGTGCCGCAGGGCGGGCCAGCCACAGGTCCTCCGGCGCGGTGCGGCCGGTGTGCCAGCGCAGCCGTTCGTCCGTCAGATCGGGCACCTGGCCGGTGAGCACGGCGGCGCCGAGCGCGATGGACAGCAGCCGTCCGGCGATGCCCTGGAACGCCACGGACGCCGCGACCCGGCGGTCCGCCGTCCCCAGCCGCTCCCCCACGGTCCGCACCCTGTCCCCCACCGCCGTCCCGTCAAGGGGCAGATAGCCGGCGGTGTCGGGCATGTCGCCCGTGCGCAGGGCGAAGAAGGGTCCGACGGCGGAGAGTTCGCTGAGGTCCATGAGCGTGGCGTTCCCGGGGAGGCGGCGGCGTGTCGTCTCCTTGATACGCCAGGCGGCGACCGAAACACCACGCCCACCTTCCGGCGCATCCTTGACTCCCCGTACGCGCAGGGCGAGCCTCAGCGCTGACAGCGATGTCGACGGCGTCGAGGGGCGTGGACGATGAGATGGACCCCACAGCGGCGGCTGCGCGCCGGCGCGGCCGTGCTCGCCCTCGGGGCGGTGCTGGGAGCAACCGCGCTCGTACCGCCCGGCGCGCGGGCCGCGGCGGCCGACGGGCTGACCGGCCTGGTCAATCCGTTCATCGGCACGCAGAACGAGGGCAACACCTTCCCGGGGGCCTCGGTGCCCTTCGGCATGGTGCAACTCTCCCCCGACACGGGGCACAACACCGGGTACGACTACAAGGAGAACCACATCCGCGGGTTCTCCACCGTGCATCTGTCCGGCGTCGGCTGCCGCATCGGCGGCGACCTGCCCGTGCTGCCCACCACCGGCGATGTGACGCAGACGGACTACGCGCGGTACGCGGCGGAGTTCAGCCACAACGACGAGAGCGCCCGGCCCGGCTACTACCGGGTGAGGATGTCGTCCTACGGCGGCATCACCGCCGAGCTCACGGCGACGGCCCGCACCGGGCGGCAGCGCTACACCTTCCCCGCGACGGACAAGGCCAACGTCCTGCTCAACGCGGGCCAGGCGCTGCACAGGACCGTCTCCTCCAGCGTCGAGGTCCTCGACCGCCGCACGGTCCGCACGGCCATCACCGGGCGCGGCTTCTGCCGTGACACCCGTCCCTACACCGTCTACACGGTCACGCACTTCGACCGTCCGTTCACGAGCTTCGGCACCTGGGACGGCGACCGGGTCGGCTCGGGCACCCGGTCCTCGGTCTCCACCGGCCGCAACGGTGCCTGGGTCCGCTTCGACACCCGGCACGGCAGCCGGGCCGTGGAGGCGACCACGGCCGTCAGCTACGTGGACGCCGCGGGTGCCGCGCGCAATCTGCGCGCCGAGGAGGCCGGCTTCGACCGCACGGCGAAGGCGGCGCGGGACGCCTGGGAGAAGCGGCTGAGATCCGTGGCCGTGCGCGGCGGCGGCGAGACGCTGCGACGCGTGTTCTACTCCTCGCTCTACCGCTCCTTCCTCGCCCCCAACATCGGCAGCGACGCCGACGGCCGATACACCGGCTGGGACCAGAAGGTCCATACCGCGAAGGGCTTCACCTACTACCAGAACTGGTCCCTGTGGGACACCTACCGCACCCAGGCCC
>NZ_JBFAPH010000287.1:0-8094 GCF_040675635.1 Streptomyces sp. NPDC049577 | reverse complement strand
CCGACCCGTCCGAACAGGAGCCCGTACGCCCGTGTCCTCGTCCGCCCCGGCCCCGGGAACCCCGCCGCGGCCCGTCCGTGTGCTGCTGGTGGAGGTCGAGCCGCAGACGATCGCGCGGGGCCGGCGGGCGCGGGCCAGGGAGCGCACCTGGTCGTAGTCGATGAGCCCGGTGCCGGGGCGCACCCCGTAGCCGACGAAGTCGAACCAGCGGCCGGAGAAGTTCGCGGGCGAACCGTGGGTGAGGTGGCCGCCCTGCCGCAGGGCCATGGCCAGCACGGTGTCGCCGGGGCGCAGCAGGGCCAGGTAGGCGGCGAGGACGGCGGCCGAGCCGGAGTGCGGCTGGACGTTGGCGTGCTCGGCGCCGAAGAGCGCCTTGGCGCGGTCCAGGGCGATGCGCTCGGCCATGTCGACGAGTTCGCAGCCGCCGTGGTGGCGGTGGCCGGGGTAGCCCTCGGCGTACTTGTTCGTCAGCGGCGAGCCGAGTGCGGCCAGCACGGCGGGCGAGGCGAAGTTCTCGGCGGCGATCAGCTGGAGGCCCGCGGCCTGCCGGGCCGTCTCGCCCAGGAGCACCGCGGCGATCTCGGGGTCCTGCCGCAGGAGCGCGTCGAAACCCGGCCCGCGCGCGGGGAGCCCGGCCCCTTCGGGGGTCTGCGTCTGGTCTGGGGCGGGCGCTGGGGTGACGGGCATCGCTGGCTCCGGCTTCGGGTGCGAGGGCTGCTCGGCGGCCTCACCCCCAATGTAGAGCCGTGGTGGCGAACGTGCCCTTACGTGCGCGCCGGGACGCCGGTCAGGGCGGTGACGACCGGGTCCAGGGCCTGGTTGATCTCGTCGCCGATGGACCGGAAGAAGGTGATCGGCGCGCCGTAGGGGTCGTGCACCTCGTCCGCCTCGGCGCTGGGCGCGAGCAGCCAGCCGCGCAGCGCGGCGGCGGCCTGGACCAGGGTGCGGGCGCGCTCGACGAGGCCGCCGGCCCGCTCGGGCTCCGGCAGGGTCGCCGGGTCTATGGCCCGCACCAGCCGGGTGAACTCCTTCAGCGTGAAGGTGCGCAGCCCCGCCGAGTGGCCCATCGAGATGACCTGGGCCCGGTGGTCGCGGGTCGCGGTGAGCACCAGGTCGGCCCGGATGACGTGCTCGTCGAGGAGCTCGCGCCCGGTGAAGCCGTGCGGGTCGGCGCCGAAGTCGGCGAGGACGGTGGCGGCGTGGGCCTCCATGGGCGCGCCCTCGTGGCCCCAGGTGCCGGCGCTCTCCACCACCAGGCCGCCCGCGAACGGGTCGCCGAGACGGTGGGCGAGGGCATGCCGGGTCAGCCGCTCGGTGATGGGCGAGCGGCAGACGTTGCCGGTGCTGACGTGGAGGATGCGGAAGGTGTCGGTGCTGGTCTCCGGTCCCGCTATGCCACGCCCCTGCGGGGCGATCAATTGGCCACCTCGAGGTCGGGTACCACCTCGCGCAGCTCCTCGGCGCTGATGGCGCCGGCGCGCAGCAGGACCGGCACCTTGCCGGTGACGTCCACGATGGAGGACGGCACGTTGGCGGGCGTGGTGCCGCCGTCGAGGTAGACGGAGACGGAGTCGCCCAGCATCTCCTGCGCGGCGTCGCAGGTCTGCGGGGAGGGGTGCCCCGTGAGGTTGGCGCTGGAGACGGCCATCGGGCCGAACTCGGTGAGCAGCTCGATGGCCACCGGGTGCAGCGGCATCCGCACCGCGACGGTGCCGCGGGTCTCGCCGAGGTCCCAGGTCAGCGAGGGCTGGTGCTTGGCGACCAGGGTCAGGGCGCCGGGCCAGAAGGCGTCGACGAGCTCCCAGGCCTGCTCGGAGAAGTCCGTGACGAGCCCGTGGAGGGTGTTCGGGGAGCCGACCAGGACGGGCGAGGGCATGCCCCGGCCGCGGCCCTTGGCCCGCAGGAGGTCGCCGACGGCCTCGCGGCTGAAGGCGTCCGCACCGATGCCGTAGACGGTGTCGGTGGGCAGCACGACCAGCTCGCCGCGCCGGACCGCGGCGGCCGCTTCGCGCAGACCGGTCTTGCGGTCGGTCGCGTCGCTGCAGTCGTATCGCCGTGCCATCACATCTCCTTCGCGAAGCGGTTCTGGTACCCGTCGGGTCGCGGGGCCCCGGTCATGGCGTCACTCGCCGGGCCGTGGCGAACCGGGGGCGGTTGTTGAGGTCGGGGTGGTCGGCGGCGTCCGCCCACCCGCGCTCCTCCGCGAAGATCCACGGCACCTGGCCGCCCTGGGTGTCGGCGTGCTCGACGACGACGACGCCGCCCGGGCGCAGCAGCCGGTGCGCGGTGCGCTCCAGGCCGCGGATGGTGTCCAGGCCGTCCTCGCCGGAGAACAGGGCGAGCTCCGGGTCGTGGTCGCGCGCCTCGGGAGCGACGTACTCCCACTCGGTGAGCGGGATGTAGGGCGGGTTGCTGATGACCAGGTCGACCTGGCCGTCGAGCTCGGGGAGCGCGGTGAGGGCGTCGCCGTGGTGCAGGGTCACGCGCGAGCCCTCGACGTTCTTGCGGGCCCAGCCCAGGGCGTCCTCGTCGAGCTCCACGGCGTGCACGCGGGAGCGGGGCACCTCCTGGGCCAGGGCCAGGGCGATGGCGCCGGAGCCGGTGCACAGGTCGACGATGAGCGGCTCGACGACGTCCATGGCGCGGACCGCGTCTATGGCCCAGCCGACGACCGACTCGGTCTCCGGCCGGGGCACGAAGACACCGGGGCCGACCTGGAGCTCCAGGTAGCGGAAGAAGGCCCGGCCGGTGATGTGCTGGAGCGGCTCGCGGGCCTCGCGGCGCGCGACGGCCTCCCAGTAGCGGGCGTCGAAGTCCGCGTCGGCGACGGTGTGCAGCTCGCCCCGTTTGACGCCGTGCACGAAGGCGGCCAGCTCCTCCGCGTCGAAGCGCGGGGAGGGCACGCCGGCGTCGGCCAGCCGCTGAGTGGCTTGCGCCACTTCGGCGAGCAGCAGGTTCACTGGGCCTTCCTCCTGTTGCGCTGCATGACGGCGGCGGTGCCGCGGGCGGGTTACTGGGCGGCCGCGAGCTTCGCGGCCGAGTCGGCGTCGACGCAGGCCTGGATGACCGCGTCGAGGTCACCGTCGAGCACCTGGTCCAAGTTGTACGCCTTGAAACCGACCCGGTGGTCCGAGATGCGGTTCTCCGGGAAGTTGTAGGTGCGGATCTTCTCGGAGCGGTCGACGGTGCGGACCTGGCTGCGGCGGGCGTCCGCGGCGTTCTTCTCGGCCTCCTCCTGCGCGGCGGCCAGCAGCCGGGAGCGCAGGATGCGCAGGGCCTGCTCCTTGTTCTGGAGCTGGCTCTTCTCGTTCTGGCAGGAGGCGACGACGCCGGTGGGCAGGTGGGTGATGCGCACGGCGGAGTCGGTGGTGTTGACGGACTGGCCGCCGGGGCCGGACGAGCGGTAGACGTCGATCCGCAGGTCGTTCATGTTGATCTCGACGTCGACCTCCTCCGCCTCGGGCGTGACGAGCACGCCGGCGGCGGAGGTGTGGATGCGGCCCTGGGACTCGGTGGCCGGGACGCGCTGCACGCGGTGCACGCCGCCCTCGTACTTCAGCCGGGCCCAGACGCCCTGGCCGGGCTCGGGGGTCTGGCCGCCCTTGGTCTTCACGGCGACCTGGACGTCCTTGTAGCCGCCGAGCTCGGACTCGGTCGAGTCGATGATCTCGGTCTTCCAGCCGACGCGCTCGGCGTAGCGCAGGTACATGCGCAGCAGGTCGCCGGCGAACAGGGCGGACTCGTCGCCGCCGGCGCCCGCCTTGATCTCGAGGATGACGTCCTTGTCGTCGCTGGGGTCGCGCGGGACGAGCAGCAGCCGGAGCCGGTCGGTCAGCTCCTCGCGCGCCTTCTCCAGGACCTTGACCTCGGCGGCGAAGTCGGGGTCGTCCGCGGCGAACTCGCGGGCGGTCTCGATGTCGTCCCCGGTGCGCTTCCAGGAGCGGTACGTCCCGACGATCGGGGTCAGCTCGGCGTAGCGCTTGTTGAGCTTGCGGGCGTTGGCCTGGTCCGCGTGCACGGCGGGGTCGGCGAGCCGCTTCTCGAGGTCGGCGTGCTCACCGATGAGTTCCTCGACTGCCTCGAACATCGAATTTCCCTAGCTGCTGGAAGTGACGGGCCTGCTGGACGACAAAGCGCCGGTCCGGGCACCCTTCGCTGGCGAAGGGCACCCGAGGACCGGCGCCTGCGGGTCGCTACTTCTTCGCCGACCCGGCGTTCTTGCCGAAGCGGGCCTCGAACCGCGCCACACGGCCACCGGTGTCGAGGATCTTCTGCTTGCCGGTGTAGAAGGGGTGGCAAGCGGAGCAGACCTCGGCGCGGATGACGCCGCCGGGGATCGTGCTACGGGTGGTGAACGAGGCGCCACAGGTGCAGCTGACCTGGGTCTCGACGTACTCCGGGTGGATGTCGCGCTTCAAGGGTTCTCCTAGGTTCGGGAGGGCACCGGGTCGCAGGGCGGGATTGCCGTGCGTGAACCGGGGCCGACGTACCAGTCTGCCAGGACTGGCCGTATCCCCCAAAACGGGGGGTCGGGGCCGGGTATTCCCGGCCCCCGTCCGGGGGACCGCCGCGTGGGCTACGAGACGACGCCGTCCGCTTCGGTCCTGGTGCCCTCGCCGTCCGCGAGGGCGGATTCCGGGATCGGCCGGTCGGCCCGCAGGGCCTGCCAGATCTGGCCGGCGGCACTCTGGATGGGCACCACGCGGTTGGGGTCGCGCGGGTCGGTGGTGACCGGCAGGGTCACCATGTGCATGTCGCCCGAGCCGATGCCCTTGAGGCCGTTGGCGAAGGTCAGCAGCTTGTTGACGGAGGCGAGCTCGGAGTCGGTCGTCAGCGCCTTGGTGGCGGTGTCGGCGATCCCGTAGAGCTTGGTCGGGCTGGTGAACAGGCCGACCGACTTCACCTGGTCGATCAGCGCCTTGACGAAGGCCTGCTGGAGCTTGATCCGCCCCAGGTCGCTGCCGTCGCCGACACCGTGCCGGGTGCGGACCAGGCCGAGGGACTGCTCGCCGTTGAGGACGTGCTTCCCGGCGGAGAGGTCGAGGTGGCTCTGCTTGTCGTGGATCGCCTTGGTGGTGGTGACGCTGACGCCGCCGAGCTTGTCGATCAGCTTCTGGAAGCCGGCGAAGTCGACCTCCATGTAGTGGTCCATGCGGATCCCGGTCATGTTCTCGACCGTCTTGACCGCGCAGGCCGGGCCGCCGACCGAGAACGCCTCGTTGAACTGCGCACGGCGCACGGCCGGGCTCGTCCGTCCCTCGAGGGTCTTGCACTCGGGCCGGGGAACGATGGTGTCCCGGGGGATGCTGACGACGCTGGCCTGCTTGTGACCCGCGTAGACGTGCAGGATCATCGCCGTGTCGGAGCGGGAGCTGCCCTCGTCGCGGCCGTAGGCGCTGTTGGCGCCGGCCCGGGAGTCGGAGCCGAGGACCAGGATGTCCTGCGAGCCGTTGTCGACATTGTCCGGGCGGTCGGTGCCCAGGGCGGCGTTGATGTCGACGCCGCTGAGGTTGCCGTTGAGCTTGAAGTAGACGAAGCCCAGTCCGCCACCGCCGAGGACGACGACCGCGGCCGTGCTCCAGGCGGCTATTCGCCAGCCCGTGCGGCGGGCCGGGGGCTTACGACGGCGACCGCGCTTTCCGCCGGCACGGCGGCGGGACGCCGTCGGCGTGCTCCTGCTGTCGTCCGTCATGTGCTCCTCAGTCCTCCGCTGGTGTGTCCGGCTGTCCCTTTCAGACGGGAGAGCTTGCGCAAGGGTTGCACAGCGGAATATGAGGACCTGCTAAGAAAATCGTGGGACAAAATTCCCCGGCCGCGGCCGTTCCGCCCGCCGCTACCTGGGACTTCGGCCGGCACCGGGGTGCGGTTTCACGCCATTTCGACCGGGTGCGGCTGTGGCGGATGTCTCAGATCCCCGGCCCGGGCCGGCGGGACGGCAAGCCAAAGGCCTCCCCGTCACCGAGGTGACGGGGAGGCCCGGGGTGGTGCTGGGTGACGCGGATCAGTCGTTGCCGTTGCCCGGGGCGGGCGTGGTCTTGGCGATCTGCATCAGGAACTCGGCGTTGGACTTCGTCTGCTTCATCTTGTCCAGGAGCAGCTCGATGGCCTGCTGCGAGTCGAGCGCGTGCAGCACCCGGCGCAGCTTCCAGACGATGTTGAGCTCCTCGCCGCTGAGGAGGATCTCCTCCTTGCGGGTGCCCGAGGGGTCGACGTCGACGGCCGGGAAGATGCGCTTGTCGGCGAGCTTCCGGTCGAGCTTGAGCTCCATGTTGCCGGTGCCCTTGAACTCCTCGAAGATCACCTCGTCCATGCGCGAGCCGGTCTCGACCAGCGCGGTGGCCAGGATGGTCAGCGAGCCGCCGTCCTCGATGTTGCGCGCGGCACCGAAGAACTTCTTCGGCGGGTAGAGCGCCGTGGAGTCGACACCACCGGACAGGATGCGGCCCGAGGCGGGGGCGGCCAGGTTGTAGGCGCGGCCCAGTCGGGTGATCGAGTCCAGCAGGACGACCACGTCGTGGCCCAGCTCCACCAGGCGCTTGGCGCGCTCGATGGCGAGCTCGGCGACGGTGGTGTGGTCCTCGGCCGGGCGGTCGAAGGTCGAGGAGATGACCTCGCCCTTGACCGACCGCTGCATGTCGGTGACCTCTTCCGGACGCTCGTCGACGAGGACGACCATCAGGTGGCACTCGGGGTTGTTGGTGGTGATCGCGTTGGCGATCGCCTGCATGATCATGGTCTTGCCGGTCTTCGGCGGGGCCACGATCAGACCGCGCTGGCCCTTGCCGATGGGGGCGACCAGATCGATGATGCGGGTCGTCAGCACGCCCGGGTCCGTCTCCAACCGCAGGCGGTCCTGCGGGTAGAGCGGGGTGAGCTTGCCGAACTCGGGGCGGCCGCGGCCGGTTTCGGGCGCCATGCCGTTCACCGAGTCGAGGCGCACGAGGGCGTTGAACTTCTCGCGGCGCTCGCCGTCCTTCGGCTGGCGCACCGCGCCGGTGACGTGGTCACCCTTGCGCAGGCCGTTCTTGCGGACCTGGGCGAGGGAGACGTAGACGTCGTTCGGCCCGGGCAGGTAGCCGGAGGTCCGGACGAAGGCGTAGTTGTCGAGGATGTCCAGGATGCCCGCGACCGGGATCAGGACGTCGTCCTCGGACAGCTGCGGCTCGCCGGCGAAGTCCTCGCGGCCACGGCGGCCACGGCGGTCGCGGTAGCGGCCGCGACGGCCGCGACGGCCGCCCGCCTCGTCGTCGAAGCCGTCGTCCTGCGGACGCTGCTGCTGACGGCCGGCGCCCTGCTGGCCGGCGCCCTCGTCACCACGGCCGCGGCGGTCGCGGTCACGGTCACGGTCGCGCTGGCGCTCGCCGCGCTCGCCACGGTCGCGGCGGTCGCCCTTCTGGCCGCGCTCGGCGCGGTCCTGGCGCTCGCCGCCCTTGGCGGCCTTGCCCTCGGCGGCGTCGAGCGCGCCCTCGGCACGCTCCTCGCCACGGGTCTCGGTCTTGGTGTCGGTGCGCGCCTCGGTACGGGCCTCGGCGCGGGTCTCGGCGGTCTCGGGGCTGCCGGCGGCCGCGGTGGCGCGACGGCGGCGGCGCTCGCCGGCCGGGGCCTCCTCACCGGCAGGCTGGCCCGGGATCTCGATCTGCTGCTGGGCGGCAGTGGCCTTCTCCGCGGACTTCTCCGCGGCGGCCTCGCCGGTGCGGGCCCGGGAGGTGGCACGGCGCTTCGGCGCGGCCTTGGCCGTGTCGGCCTCGGCGGCCGGCTCGGCGGCCTTGGCGGGCGCGCCGCCGGCCTGCTTCTCCTTGATGACCTCGATCAGCTGGCCTTTGCGCATCCGCGCGGTGCCCTTGATGCCGAGGCTGGAAGCGAGCTGCTGGAGCTCGGCCAGGACCATGGCGTCGAGGCCCGTGCCCGAGCGGCGCCGCTTGGGGGCGGTGGCAGCACCGGTGGCAGGCGCGGCGGGAGCGTCCGTGGCAGAAGTGCCTGCGGCGTTCACGCCCATCAGATCGGTGGTGTCGCTCACGAAGGGGTCCTTCCCTGGAGCGGGCGTCGGCCAGGCACTCACCCCGGGCGGGGTGGGCTTCCATCCGAAGGTGACCC
>NZ_JBFAPH010000286.1:0-8128 GCF_040675635.1 Streptomyces sp. NPDC049577 | reverse complement strand
CCAACCACACGGTGGTCCAGCGCCTGGCCAAGGCGGACGGCGCCGTCGAGGCCACCTACCGGTGCGACGCGGCGGTCTACTCCTGCGCGACCGCCCCGGGCGGCCGCTACGTCTTCGCCGGCGACTCCTCCTCGTCCGTGTACTGCTTCGCCGCCGACGGCACCCGGCTGTGGAAGCTCGGCACGGGCGGCGGCTCGGCCCTGTCCATGCAGTACCTCGACGAGAAGCTGTACATGGTCACCACGGAGGGCTCCCTGATCTGCGTCGACGCCACCGACGCCGCGATCGCCGCCGCCCAGTCCGGCAGCGTCCCCACCCCGCTCGACATCAAGTCCGCCGCCGCCCTGCCCACCTACGCCCCCGCCACCACGGTCCAGACGGTGGCGGCCCCGCCGGCCGACGGCATCGTCGTCGAGTGCGTCCAGGAGGGCAGCAGGCTGCGGGTCCACGTGATCTCCGACGGCTACGACCGCGCTTGGAACGTCCAGTTCCCCCGGCACATACGCCGGCCCGGCGCCCGCTACGTCGTCGACGCCCTCTCCCCCGCGCCCTCCGGCTTCTACCGGGTCCGCGGCGAGATCCGCCGCATCCTCTGACGCCGGACGGCCCCCGGCGCCCCGGCACCCCCTCCCCGTGCTCCACGCTCCGGTTCCGCCGGGCGCGCCGCGGGTGGATCCTGGAAGGGAGACGTCGCGTGGAGATGTTGCGTCATGCGTACTGGCAATGAACCCGTCACGGCACGCAGCCCCCTGCGGCTCCGGTTCGGGCTCGCCGTCTGGGGCTTCCTGTGCACCGCCGCCGGCACCGCGGCCTTCGCCGTCGCCGGACGCGTGGGCTGGGCGGTGGCCTGCGGGGTGCTCGCCCTGGTGACCGCTCTGGACCTCACCCTGATCGCCCGGCACATCCGGCAGGGCGCGCACTACCAGCCGGGGCGCGACGTGCCGCCGTACGAGCCGGTCAAGGAGGACGAGCCCAAGGGCTAGCCGGCTAGCGAGCGGGCCGGAAACGGGCGGCAGGACCAGCCGCCCGGCCCCGCTCATCGCCCGCGCCATTCGTGCCGTCCGCGCCGTCCGCCTCGTCGAGGCGCTCCCACGCGGACCGGACGGTGTGCGCGTGCTCGCCGAGGGCGTCCGCGTAGGCGCCGACCCGCAGGGCCGCGCGCAGGCCCAGCCGGCCGGAGAGGATGTCGCGGGCCATCTCCTGGAGGACGTCCCCGGCGCCTCCGGCGGCCAGCTCGCGGAGGGCGGTGTGGACGGCGCGGGCCTGGGCCCGGTCCCTGCCGGGTGCGAGGAACTCCTCGTACCCGACTTCGCGCTCGTGCTGTTCGGGCATGGTCTCGGCTCCTTGTCGGCAGTCGGGCGGCCGGTCAGACGGCCGGGTGGTCGTAGCCGGCCCGGGGCAGCTGGAAGCGGTTGAGCTTGGCCATGGCCTCGCCGCCGACCCGCCCGATGGTTCCGTAGCACGCGTTGACGGCCAGCTGGGCGGTGTTGAGGAGTTCGGTCATCCGTTCCCACTGCTGGAGGATGAACCGGGCCTCCTGGGCTCCCAGTGCGTAGCCCATGACGGCACCGCACCCGGTCCAGCCGGTCGCCGTGCCGGCCGCCGTGGTGATCGCGACCGTGATGAGCGCGTCGAGGATCGCGAGGAGGCACTCGCCCATGGCCTCTCCGGTGGCGGACACCGCCCGGGCCACGGCGCGGTACTCGTCGCTCATCACGTCCAGGGAGTCGCGGAACTCCTCCAGGTCGCGGCGGAGGGTGTCGAAGTACGCGAACGCGGCGTCGGCGGCGTTCCCGTCCCAGGTACGGTCGGCGTGCCGGTTGCCGGCGTCGAGGTTGCGCGCCATGGCGTCGCAGGCCCGTCCGAGGTTCCGCCACGCCTCGGCACACCGGGCGTACGCCTTCCAGTCACCGGCGAACTTGGTCTGCGCCCACTTCACGGGGTCGGTCCCCAGCACGAGCTCGGCCAGTTTGACGAGCCAGGAGGCCGGGGTCAGGAAGTCGGCGACCTCATTGATCGTCTTCAGCGGGTCGGCGAACTCCTCCGGTTCGCGGGGCGCGGTGAGGAAGGCGGTGGGGTGCGCGATGTCGGCGAAGGCCATCGGGGTCACCGCCGCGGCGCGGCGTAGCAGGCGTCCAGCTCGGTGGCGACGCGCCGGTCGGTGCGCCGGTAGTAGGAAGCGGAGGTGCGCAGTTCGCGTGCGGAGTCCGCGAGGATGCCGGCGAGGCGTTCCAGCGCGCGCGACACGTCGTCGCGCAGTTCGTCGTGCTGGTCGGAGACGAGGCCGATGAGGCCGCCCTGGACCCATCCGATCCGCGTGCGGGAACGGGCGTACTCGAGCGCTCCCCGCGCGTCCTCGGCACCCCGGTGCACCTGGCCGGCGAATTCCTCCAGCTGCGCGGGATCGACTCGAAGCTGCAACGCGCGACTCCTTCGGTCAGGTTTGGTCAGGTTTGGTCAGACGGTCAGTCGGACGTGAGAGGTCCGGCCAGGCGGACGGCCGTCACGGCGATACACAGGCCAGCACGAGGGACAGCACCAGTCCGCCCAGCCCCACCCGGCGCAGCCAGAGGGGGGAGGAACCCAGCCGGGAGCGGGCGACGAGTTCGTCCGCCGCGTGGCACTCGCCGGGGCTCCGGGGGGTGAACCCGGCCACGAGGATGACCAGGCCCTGGGACGCACCGACGAGGGCGAGGAAGAAGAACATCGACCAGGCCCAGCACGCCCGCATGCGGACCGGCGCGTAGAAGGACGCCTCGCGGTAGACGGCCACCCGCTCCCCGGGCACGTACCAGCCGTCCACCTCGGCGTCGGTCCGCACGGACCCACCGTCGGCGGAACGGAACACGCCGGAGCAGACGCTCCGGTCGCCCGTGCGGCCCGACGACCGCTCGGTGCGGCAGTGACCGACCGTCAACGTGCCGGTGTGCGACGCGAAGCCGGCGGCCTTCACCGCCTGCGCGAAGCACACCGCCATGAAGGCCAGGCCCGCCAGGACGAGGCCCAGGCCGCGGAGCCGCGGCGCGAGCCGTGGTCCCGGCGGCGGCGCGAGAGGGCTCACACCGAGCAGTTCCGGCATGGCCATGGGGCTCCTCGAAGCGGTTCGGGGGTGCTGTCGAGGGCGTAACGCTAGCCGCGGCGCGGGGCTGACGCGGCGTGTGTGGCGGTGGGCCCGGCGGTTCGCCGGAGGCCCCGGCCGGGCGTGACCCCTTGCGCGGAAAGGGCTCGGGCGTGCCGGCCCGGGGCGCGACGGGCCTGACGGCACATCACCCGATATGACGAACCGACCGGTCAGCCGTCCCCGTCCCGCGCGGCCCGCTGGGCGAGCCGGTCCCAGACCTCGTCCACCTGGGTCCGGAGCGCCTCCAGCGAGCCGTCGTTGTCGATGACGATGTCGGCGACCGCCAGACGTGCCTCGCGGGTGGCCTGGGCGGCCATACGGGCGCGGGCCTCGTCCGGCGTCATGCCGCGCAGCCGGACGAGGCGGTCCAGGCGGGTGTCGTCGCCGGCGTCGACGACCACGACGAGGTGGTAGCGGGGGGCGAGGCCGTTCTCGGCGAGGAGCGGCACGTCGTGGACGACGACGGCGTCCGGTGGCGCCGCGGCCTCCAGTTCGGCGGAGCGGGCGGCGACCAGGGGGTGGACGATGGCGTTGAGCGCGGCGAGGCGGGCCGCGTCGGCGAAGACCACGGCGCCGAGGGCGGGGCGGTCGAGGGCTCCCTCGGCGGTGAGGACGCCGGGGCCGAACTCGGCGACGACGGCGGCGAGGCCCGGTGTGCCGGGCTCGACGACCTCGCGCGCGATCCGGTCGGCGTCGACGATCACCGCTCCGTGCGCGGCGAGGAGCCGCGACACCTCGCTCTTACCAGCTCCGATTCCGCCCGTGAGGCCCACTTTCAGCATGGGCCCCACGGTACAGAGCGGCGGCTCAGTGGCCGCTCTCGCCCTCCCTGTCGGCGAGGAAGCGCTCGAATTCGGCGCCCAGCTCCTCGGCGGAGGGCAGGTCGACGGGCTCGGCCACCAGGCTGCCGCGCGTCTCGGCGCCGGCGAGCGCGTCGTACTGGTGCTCGAGTCCGCGGACGAGGGAGACGAGCTCCTCGTCGCCCTCGGCGAGCTGGCGCTCGATCTCCTCCTGGGTGCGCAGGGCGGCCGTGCGCAGGGCGTGGGCGGTGTCCGGCAGGACGAGGCCGGTGGCGGCGGTGATCGCTTCGAGGGCGGTCAGGGCCGCGTCGGGGTAGGGCGAGCGGGCGACGTAGTGCGGGACATGGGCGGCCACGCCCAGCACGTCGTGGCCGGCCTCGGCCAGCCGGTACTCGACGAGCGACTCGGCACTGCCGGGCACCTGCGCCTCGTCGAAGTAGCCGCGGTGACCGGGCATGAGGTCGACGCGGTTGCCGTGCGGGGTGAGGCCGACGGGGCGGGTGTGGGGTACTCCCATGGGGATGCCGTGGAAGTTGACGGACAGGCGGACGCCGAGCCGCTCGACGAGCTGCCGGACGGCGACCGCGAAGCGCTCCCACTCGACGTCCGGCTCGGGGCCGGACAGCAGGAAGAAGGGGGCGCCCGTGGCGTCCTGCACCAGCCGCAGTTCGATCTTCGGGGTGTCGTAGGCGGTCCAGCGGTCCCGCTCGAAGGTCAGCAGGGGGCGGCGCGCCCGGTAGTCGATGAGCCGGTCGTGGTCGAAGCGGGCGACGACCTGGTGCGGCAGGGCGTCGAGCAGCCGGGCGACGATCTGGTCACCGGTGTCACCGGCGTCGATGTAGCCCTCGAAGTGGTAGAGCATGACCAGACCGGCCGTGTCCTGGGCCAGGGCCAGGTCGGCCACGGCGAGCCCCTTGGGCTCCCATTCGTACAAACCCTGCGGATCCAACACGGTGTCCGTTCCTCCTCATGTTCCGTACGGGGGAACGCTCTTGGGGGTGCGGCCATTCCCGCCTGCCCGCGCGGTGCGCGAATACGCCCGGTGAACGAAAAACGCGTGAGGCCCGCTCCCCCGAGGGGGAGCGGGCCTCACGTCGGTCAGCTGTCTGCCGTCAGGCGGTCAGCCGCGAGGGGCAGAGCCTCAGCTCTGGCCGCCCGCGAGCTTCTCGCGCAGCGCGGCGAGCGCCTCGTCCGACGCCAGGGCGCCGGAGCTGTCGGCCGACTCCGAGGAGTACGAGCCGCCGGAGACCTGGCCACCGGCCTGCGGGGCGGCCTGGGCACCCTCGGCCGCAGCCTCGGCGTCCGCCTCGCGGGACTTGATGACCTGCGCCTGGTGCTGCTCGAAGCGCTGCTGCGCCTCGGCGTACTGGCGCTCCCACTCCTCGCGCTGCTTCTCGTAGCCCGGCAGCCAGTCGTTGGCCTCGGGGTCGAAGCCCTCGGGGTAGATGTAGTTGCCCTGGTCGTCGTAGGACGCGGCCATGCCGTACAGGGTCGGGTCGAACTCGACCACGGACGGGTCGGCACCGAAGGACTCGTTGGCCTGCTTCAGCGAGAGGCTGATGCGGCGACGCTCGAGGTCGATGTCGATGACCTTGACGAAGATCTCGTCGTTGACCTGGACGACCTGCTCCGGGATCTCCACGTGGCGCTCGGCCAGCTCGGAGATGTGGACCAGGCCCTCGATGCCCTCGTCGACGCGGACGAACGCACCGAACGGAACGAGCTTGGTGACCTTACCCGGGACGACCTGACCGATCTGGTGGGTCCGGGCGAACTGCTGCCACGGGTCTTCCTGGGTCGCCTTGAGCGACAGGGAGACGCGCTCGCGGTCCATGTCGACGTCGAGGACCTCGACCGTGACCTCCTGGCCGACCTCGACAACCTCGGACGGGTGGTCGATGTGCTTCCAGGACAGCTCGGAGACGTGGACGAGACCGTCGACGCCGCCCAGGTCCACGAAGGCACCGAAGTTGACGATGGAGGAGACGACGCCGGAGCGCACCTGACCCTTCTGGAGGGTGGTGAGGAAGGTCTGGCGGACCTCGCTCTGGGTCTGCTCCAGCCAGGCGCGGCGGGACAGGACCACGTTGTTGCGGTTCTTGTCCAGCTCGATGATCTTGGCCTCGAGCTCCTTGCCCACGTAGGGCTGGAGGTCGCGGACACGACGCATCTCGACCAGGGAGGCCGGGAGGAAGCCGCGGAGGCCGATGTCGAGGATGAGACCACCCTTGACGACCTCGATGACGGTACCGGTGACGATCCCGTCCTCTTCCTTGATCTTCTCGATGGTGCCCCAGGCACGCTCGTACTGGGCGCGCTTCTTCGAGAGGATCAGGCGGCCTTCCTTGTCCTCCTTCTGGAGAACCAGGGCCTCGATCTCGTCGCCGACCTTGACGACCTCGTTCGGGTCGACGTCGTGCTTGATCGAGAGCTCGCGGGAGGGGATGACACCCTCGGTCTTGTAACCGATGTCGAGCAGGACCTCGTCCCGGTCGACCTTCACGATGACGCCGTCGACGATGTCGCCGTCGTTGAAGTACTTGATCGTCTCGTCGATCGCGGCGAGGAAGGCTTCCTCGTTACCGATGTCGTTGACCGCAACCTGCGGGGTGGTGGCGGTGGTCTCGGTGCTGCTCGTCATGTGGGAAAGGGCTCCGGTACGGACATTGAGTCGTAGGTACTGCTACGCCGAGAGCCCGTATCGCACCGCCGAAGCCGGACAGCCTTGGAGGAACACTCACCGGGACCCGGGGTCACCAGTAGCGCCTCTACAACCGAGGGGACATACAACAAGTGCGAGCGCGGCCTGCTCCGTCTGAGGCGCGCAGGCCCGCAGCGCAACTTGTAGCATACGGGGGCAGCCGGACACGGTCAATGCGCGAAGGCGCACACCAGGGACGAATCCCAGCAATTCCGGCGCAACTCGCGTCGTGCGAGGCCACGAGGGCCACCGCGTACCCGCAGCGTCACGCTCGGGTGAGTACTTTACCGGTCACCGTCCGTACCGGTCTTCGCACCGCATCCGCACCGAGCCCGCACCGATCCCCCTTGCCGACCCCGCTGCCGATCCGCCCGCCGATCCCCCGCCGATTCGGCCCGGGGGCACCACCGCCGAGATGATCAACGACATGATCGACGATTCCCCGGAGTACGAGCCCGAGGCGACCCGCCGCGCCACCGACGAGACGGAGAGCAGCCGGGCCAGCCGCGGCTGGTGGGACCGCAACGCCGACGAGTACCAGAACGAGCACGGCGGCTTCCTCGGTGACGACCGGTTCGTCTGGGGTCCCGAGGGGCTCGACGAGGCCGAGGCCGCGCTGCTCGGCCCGGCGGAGTCGCTGAAGGGCCTGGACGTCCTGGAGATCGGCGCCGGCGCGGCGCAGTGCTCGCGCTGGCTCGCCGCGCGGGGCGCCCGTCCCGTCGCCCTGGACCTCTCCCACCGCCAGCTCCAGCACGCCCTGCGCATCGGCTGCGGCTTTCCGCTGGTCGAGGCGGACGCGGGGACGCTGCCCTTCGCCGACGGCTCCTTCGACCTGGCCTGCTCCGCCTACGGCGCCGTGCCGTTCGTCGCGGACCCGGTGCGGGTGATGCGCGAGGTACGGCGGGTGCTGCGGCCCGGCGGGCGCTGGGTCTTCAGTGTCACCCACCCCATCCGCTGGGCGTTCCCCGACGAGCCCGGCCCCGAGGGCCTGTCGGTCGCCGCCTCCTACTTCGACCGCACGCCGTACGTCGAGCAGGACGAGACGGGACGGGCCGTCTACGTCGAGCACCACCGCACCGTCGGCGACCGGGTGCGCGACGTGGTGGCCGCCGGGTTCCGGCTGGTCGACCTGGTCGAGCCCGAGTGGCCCGACTGGAACACGCAGGAGTGGGGCGGCTGGTCCCCGCTGCGCGGCCATCTGATCCCCGGCACCGCGATCTTCGTCTGCGTCCGCGATTGACCGACCGGGCGGCCGTCCGGCCCGGTCGCGCGGTGGGTGAGACTGGTTCCGTGATCCACGCCGACGCCCTCGAAGCACTGCCCGTACGCCACGCCGTGCCCGCCCTCGTGGCGGCGCTGGACGAGCACGGCGTCGCGGTGCTCAGCGCGCCGCCCGGCACGGGCAAGACGACGCGCATCACTCTTCGTGCAACAGCAACTACGCAGAGGTGTTTTCCGGGGGCTCCGGCGAGTACACGGAGGCCACGACGCACGGCACCCGGCTGC